>CAZCXO010000040.1:0-6420 GCA_964502645.1 uncultured Candidatus Saccharibacteria bacterium | reverse complement strand
TATGACAATTCCCTTACTACTACATGTTCTAATGGCGAGCCTCAAGTTAAGTTAGCTTGGCATGATTTTGGTCGTTTTCAGGGACAGAATGCCTACTGGTCAATAGGAAATGGCCGGACTGATGAGCTAGAAAGACTTAATGATGAATTGCGTGATGATGCAGTGGCCGAAGCAGAAATTAAAGAAATGATAGACGGCCAAGTTAATGATTCATTTAACTTTCCCGAGGGCGTGAGAATGACTATAGACGGTCAAGAGGTTGGTTTTTCTGGTATTTTCTAAATCCGGCTGTAGTTAATTTAAGAAACTTGAATAATGGGTAAGTCTTGCCAATCGGTGGTGTAGTGGGGGCTGGTGTGGTTATGCTTAGGCTTCCAGGTGGTGCTGAGGTCCTCTGCGGCGTAGCGGATGGTACTCGGGCCGAAACGGCTGTTAAGGGCGTCAAAGGCGCCCAGGCGGGCTTGGCTGGCGGCTAGTTCTTTGAGATCTAGGTGGTTGAAAAAATCCGGTTGGAGGTTGTGTTGGCTGGTCAGGTCGTACAGGAAGACATTAGCCTTGTGGTAGAACAGCTTGGGGTTGAAGATGTCGGCCAGGACTTGGGCCAGCCGGCTGGTGATTAGGCCGGTATCGGCCGTGGGTGTGTCGAAACGGAGGTGGCGGCCGAGCCGCTGGTAACCCGGGTAGTGGCGGTTGGTGCTAAGCTGTAGGGCGCCGCCGCGGGCCAATAACTCTTCCCCGCGTAGCTTGGCAGCGGCTCGGCCGCCCAGGCGGGCAATGGCCGCCTCGACCACCTCTAGGTGGTTGGTATCCTCGCCGAACTGCCGGCCGTGCATTATAGTCTGCCGGACCTTGCCAAAGATTTCCAACGGATAACAAGATGTGCCGTTGAGCTCGGTCACCAGCCGGCGGCCATGCACACCCATACACTGTTGGGCCAGTTGGGGGCTCATCAGACTCAACTCTAGGGCATTATAGAGGCCCTCAGCCCTAAGTCTGGGCGCCAACCGCCAGCCAACGCCCCAGATGTCATTGACCGGCGTTTCAGCGAGCTTCATGGAGTGCTCGGTATTATCAATACTGACAAGATCCAGCACGCCAAGGGGTTGGTCCGGTTTTTTGGCATGGGTAGCGGCCAGCTTGGCCAGGGTTTTAGAGGTGGCAATGCCGATCGCCACCGGAATGCCGATTTCCCTTAGCAACCGCTCCCTCAGCCACAGCGCCCAAGCTTCATAACTTGGCAAGTCCAACTCGCTCAGATCCAAAAAGGACTCGTCAACCGAATAAACCTCAGTACGCGGTGTCACCCTGGTCAACAGGTTAACGATTCGGGATGAGACATCGCCATACAGATCGAAGTTGGCACTGAACTGGATGACACCCTGGTCTTTGAACAACTGACGGTACTTATAGGCCGGCGCGGCCATCGGGATGCCCAGAGCCTTAGCTTCCCGGCTGCGTGACACCACGCAGCCGTCGTTGCTGCTCAGTACTACTACAGGCCGCTTTTCCAGATCCGGCCGGAACAACCGTTCGCAACTGACGAAGAAGTTATTGCAGTCGATCAGGGCGAAAACCGGTTTCATCAGGCGGCTTCTAGGTGGTTACGGTACTGATGGATGACTGCCACAACCGTACCCCAGGGAAGTTCTGCCCTGTCCAGCTGGCGCTGCGGCATAATCGTGAAGTTGTCGTTCTGCCAGATCACCACCAGGTCACTTGGCCCGGCTTCGGCCGCTCGGTCTACCAAGGCCAAGTCACCGTCGCGGATGCCATGCTCGGCCCAGCGGTGGCCGCTGATCCGGAACAGATAGCTACTACTGGGGTGCCGCACCAGCAGCTGATTGAGGTTGAGAGCTAGTTCACGTCCGCGGTCGCGCCGGTCGAGGGCCGGGTTGGGAAAGCCACTGTGCACCGACACGCCGTCGCTGTCGGCCAGAGCCGATAAATCGTCGTCCATACTTCCTCCTGGCTCATGCTTCTACCAGCAGGTATTCGCGGCCCTTGTAGACCAGCCGCCGCGGATAACTCTCGAACCGCACCCGCTCGCTGTTGTGCTGGAGGCGCACGCCGACAATTTGGATTTCATTTTCAACTGCTACAGAATTAGTCATTTCAAACTCCCTCTTTTCATAAATAATTAACAGGACTGGCAGAGGCCAGTAAACGGGTTTGTTGGGGAGCTTACAGCCGAATCTTGCTACCGTTCAGAACAAAATCCTAAGGCTGGAAACCGGGTTTGAAATGAGAAAGCAGGGACCGGAGTGTGCCTTCTGATGAATAAGTCTGCGCGGAGGAAGGTCCAAGGACCAGCCCGCACACGGCTGATTCCATTATACATCACTGTCAACCGCAAACGTTATTTAAGGGTGTTTAGGAGTTCGACTAGCTGTTTGGGGGTGATTTCGGCCTTGACGATATAACCGTCAGCTTGCTTTTCGATATCTGAGCGGACGTTGTCACGCTGCTCAAGATTGGTGATAATGATGATTTTGGAATGCAAGGTCGGAGTACGGCTGGTGTCGCGCAACGTGCGCAGGACGTCGATGCCGGACAGGTTGGGAATCATCAGGTCGAGCAGGATGATGTCGTATTTGTCAGTCTGAGCCATGGCCAAGGCTTTCTGGCCGTCGGCTTCGACATCAACCCGGTAGCCGGCCTTGGTCAGGGCACGGCTGTAGAGCTCGCTGATGAAGTGCTCATCCTCTATAACCAGGATGGTTTTGCCAGCTGGACTAGTAGCAGTGCCAGAATCAGGTTGCATGGTTTTACTGTAGCGCCCAGCACCTTTTTTATCAATCGTAACAGCATTTAATAATTGTTTAGAAGAGGTGCTGGACTAACGACGGTAAAGGGAGTGGTTCTTGATCCAGCCATGGGCGGTACGGGTAATGCCCTGCTCCGCCTCTTGTTTGAGGGTTTCCGGCAGTTTGGCATATGGCAGGATGGTGAAACCGAAGGTGCTGCCCTGGCCTTCTCCCCGGCTGCGGACCCATAGGCCGCCGCCGTGGGCGCTGACAATGGCCTTGCTCAGGTACAGCCCCAGTCCCGTGCCGCCGACCTGGGCACGGTTACGGTGGTCGCGGTAGAACTTGGTGAACAGGTTAGGTATCAGGCTGGTCGGTATGCCAAAACCATAGTCCTTGACGGTCGTTTCAACCAGGCCCTCTTTGTTGAGGCTCGTCTCGATATTGATGACCTTGCTGTCACCGCTGTACTTGATAGCATTGTCAATCAGGTTGTTGACGACTTCGCGTATGCTGAGCCTGTCAATGGCAACTGGCGGCAAGCCCTTGGCAATACGGCATTTAAGCGTAATGCCGCGGATCTTAGCCTGCAGACTGATCATCTCGATCGAGCTTTTAAGCGTCGTACCCCAATCATCCTGGTTCAGGTGAAGCTCAAGCTGGTCGTCGTCGACTCGAGCCACGTTCAGGATGTTATTGATGAAGGCGGTCAATTGCTCTGCCTGGGCCTGCATCTTGAGCATGAAATCCTCAATTTCGGGGCTGACCTGGCCTTGCAACTCCTCATCCAGGACTTCGATGTAGCCGCGCATCAGGGTCAGCGGCGTACGCAATTCGTGGACACTGAGGGCGGTAAAGCTGATGGCCTGGTCGTCCTGGCTGTACTGCTTGGTATGGTCGAAAAGAACTAGCATAGTATCAATGCGCTCAGGATTATCGCGGTTGAACAAGGCTGCCAGATCGAACAATCGGACCGGGTGGCTGTCACGGACATTCAGCCGGACCCGCTCCCAACTCTTGCTGGCGATGGCTTTGCCGTCTTTGACACTCTTTAGCCAGTTATCAAATGTGTCCTCGCTCGGGAATGACATATCCAGCACCGTGTAAACATTCTTACCTATCAGAGCTTCTATCTTCATGCCGACATAGTCGGCTGCGGCCTGGTTGGTGAAAATAATGGTCTCGGACTTGTCGAGTACGAATAGCGGCAACGGTAGGTTCTGGGCCAGGAAACTGTGGTCCAGATCGGTTTTGAAATGGTGGCTGTCAACTTGCTGGACAACTTTGGTCAGCTCATAGATGTGGGCGCTCAGCTGAGCAACCAATTCGCGGCCGAATAACATTGAGTCCGGCTTTGGCGGTGCCTCACTGTTGGTGCCGGGTGCCAGGTGTAATACTGTCTGCCATACCAATCTGAGCGGTCGCAGGATGAAATTACCGACTAAAAAAGCAACCAGGGCTGCCTGCATGCACGCAAACAAGGCTACAGCTATGTCCAGGCCCGTGTGGTGGAGCTTTAGCTTAGTGTTAGCAAGCCACCAGGCGCCAAGTACCAAAACTTCGCTAAACAAAATAACAGCCCAGATTTGCAGCTGGGCCTGCCTGATAAAGCGCTGCACATAATCCATGTCAGTCTATGGTGTGTAAATGACTTGGCCCGGGCTGCTAACAGCGGTTAACCAAGTCTGGCCAGGATTTAGGCCGAGAGACTTGCCGGCTCCATCCAGAAAAATGATCTGACTCTTCTCGTTAACCTTAGTCCAGCTGCCGATTGTTACGTTGCCATCCTGGAAAACATAAGCTACCCCATGGCCGATGACACCATACTGGGAGTGATGGTCATCGGCTTCCAGGCCGTAAGTCATCACCATGGCAACAACTACTTTTGGTCTGACCTGTACGCCTCCATTGGCATCGATATGCGGAGCACCACCTTCGTTGCGGCCATAGTCATTGTGTGTGGCATCATAGTCATAGTGAACATTAAAAAGTGTGCTTGAAATGTTCAAATTAATGCTTTTAGCGGTCGGAACCTTTAGGGGAGCCTCCTTCTTGCGGACGAAGCCAGTAAAGGTACTGCTGGTGTAACCTTTAGAGGCTTCTAGCTGGTTCAACGCAGACATCGAAGTATAAACATTGTGGGGAGCGGCCCGGCTGCTAATACGATGGTATGAACCGCTGTTTGCGAATTGGTCAAGGTCGCGGACACCCCAGGCCTTAATATCCGCCAAGGCCTCCGGGCTGCCACCCACATGGGCGTAACCGGCATCAAATCCCATTGACCACTGTACATAGTAAGGCCGGGCGCTGCGGACAGGACCGATATCGCCTGGAGCCGTATCCTGATAAAGCGCCAGGAAGCGGGTAATACCCCCCTCGGCGATGGCCTCAAACACCACCATACCCTCGCTTAAGCCGGCCTGAGGCCGGGCATCCTGACTGTTCTCGATCATCACGCCGGTTACGGGACGCAAGTTAGTACTACGGTCTACAGGTAGTCCACTAAGTGTTGAGGGGACGGTTTTTGAAGGTGCTGGTTTAACGATCTTGTTGATGTGAGCAGCCACGGGTTTCTTGGTGTGGTGGGTTAGCAAAAAGACACCGAGACCGGCCAAAATGATGACTATGGCAGCTGTGATATATTCCTTCTTACCTGGCGGCCAACGCAGCGTTAACTTCTCGCGCCAATTATGCTTAGAACTCTTCCGCGGGGCAGAATCCGGCAGCTTCAAATCTCCGATCAGGGATGACGGCTCCTTGAGATCATCAACAGCGGCCGCCTCATCCGGCGTTTTGAAAGTTTCAGGCTTGGGTTTTGCTGTCTCGAGCCGCTGGTTCAGCTGGTCTCGTAATGACGGCTCCGGCGGTCCGGCCGGCTTGATGTCGTCAACCATTCACCCATTGTAACAATGCTTATGCTATGTCGTCTAGCTGAAGGCTGCCAGCTGCCGGTCGATCCGCTTCAGGCTGCGGTCCTTACCGAGCACCGTCAACGTTTCAGCCAGGCCTGGACTGGCTGGTGCCTGCGTCGTCGCGATTCTGATCAGACTGAACAACACAACCGGCTTCTGCTTGGTTTCTCCTAATAACCCATTCAACTTTCCACTTAAATCATCAATTGTAAAATCACTCTTCTCAAGGACTGCTCTGCACTGTTCTAACAGACTTTGCATTTCCTTTTTTGAAAACTTCTTGAGCAGCTTGTGCTCACTGATGAGCATGGAATCGACGGGCAGATCAACGAAGAAAAAGCGGGTCAGCTCCGGTAACTCAGCGAAATATTTAAGCCGTTCCTGTACTAAGCCAAGTACCTGTTGTTTGTAGGTTGGGCTGGCACCTTTGGCCTCATCGGGCCAGAACGGTTCGGCTTTCTCAAGCAGTTCCTTGGCCGATAACGCCCGGACATGATGGCCGCTGATCCAATCCAGCCGCTTGGGATCGAATATGGCCGGGCTGGTATTGACCCGTTCCAGGCTGAATTTTTTAACAAGTTCATCAACAGAGAAAATCTCCTGGGCGGTACCATCGTTCCAGCCGAGCAAGGCCAGGAAGTTGAGTAAAGCCTCAGGTAAGTAACCTTCCTTATGGTAATTAAGCACGTCGACATCACCGCTGCGTTTGGACAATTTCCGGCCGTCAGTACCGTTGATCGTCGGCAAATGGACGAACCTAGGCC
>CAZCXO010000039.1:0-6493 GCA_964502645.1 uncultured Candidatus Saccharibacteria bacterium | reverse complement strand
ACTAAGACCAAAATGACGGACAACGCCAGTGTCAATTAACTTATTTATTTGGGGTATGGCTTCTTCCCAAGGGCAATCATCCCAAGGGTAGTGTATATATAAGAGGTCCAGGTAATCAGTACCCAATTTTTTTAATATGGCCTCAACGGCCGGCTTTACCTTGCCTTTGCCGACGCTCGGCTTCCACAATTTATCAGCGATATAGAGATCATGCCTATCAAAACCCTTAATTGCTTGGCCGACTAACTCATCTGTATAGCCGCTGCCATATAACTCTGCCGTATCAATATGATTTTGGCCTTTTGAAATAGAATAGCGAATACCCTCCAGACTCTCATCGTCACGGCTCGAGTCAGCCTCCCATGTTCCGCCAATGCCCCAAGTGCCGATGCCAATTGGATGAACCGGTTTACCAGAATGGGTTTTCAGTCTCATAACTTCAATAGTTTACCATTTGGGCAATCGTGGTAAGTTACAATGATTGGATGAAAGCGAGCGTCATCTTAGAAGGTTATCTATCCCCTATAAAAGTCTTCGTTATTTTCGCGCTGTTTTTTGGAATAATATTTATCTTTTTGACGCCCCCTTATCAAGTGTCGGACGAAGACAACCATTTTTACAGGGCTTACCAACTTTCAGGGCTAGAATTTCGGGGACAAAAAACACAAGTTGGACCAGGCGGTGCATTACCCCGAAGCCTTTTGGATACGAAAAATTCATTTGATTACCTAGCCCAAAAACCAACACACAAAGTAAATCCCAGCTTGATTAAGACAGGGCTTTCAAAGCCGTTGGACAGCCGTGATAAGGTACCGATTAGTTTCCCTAATACGGTGTTGTATCCCCCAGCCCCCTATGTGCCGTCGGCGATTGCAATTGGTATATTGCGTCACTTTGAGCCTCCTCCTCTGGTGCTGATGTATGTTGCTAGGCTGTGTACTTTTGCGGCTTGGTTTCTGCTTGTTTATGCCGCCATTAAAGTTACGCCAGTAGGTAAGTGGGCCTTCTGCGTCTTGGCTCTAATGCCCATGTCACTTTTTACTGGAGCATCGATGTCAGCAGATGCCATTACCAATGGCTTGTCGTTTCTAGCAGTAGCATTGTTTTTTTGTCATGCGATGACAAAAGGTCACTTGGTTAGCAAGGATTATTTAGCACTATTAGGAGTATCTGCGGGGCTGGCCTTGTGCAAACCTCCGTACTTTTTGTTGGCATTTTTGTTTCTTCTATTGCCGTTAGCGAAGTTTAGGTCAAAAAAACAATATTGGAAGTTTGCTAGCGGCCTGGTTCTGGTCATTTTAATAATGCTGGTTGCCTGGGCATTTATAACAAAGGGGTTGTACGCAAATTATCGAGTAACTTATGATTTAGCAAACGGCCGATTGATTCATGCCCACCAGCAAGTTAGCGTTATTATTCAACAGCCCTTTGATTATGTAGCAACACTATATAATACTTACTTTACGGGGCAAGGCGACGCTAGAGCAGTAGGGTTTATAGGTATGCTAGGCTGGCTCACGTTCTTGCCGCTTTGGTCCGTAATTCTCGATTATGGCCTGATTGCGGTTTCTCTACGCTGGTTGCGCGCCGAAGATAAGGAAAATCTTGTACCTTTGTCCCGTGGTCGAAAACTACTAATTGCGGTGGTGGGAATTGCCACCATTATGGCTTTTTCGACCTTGGCATATCTCACCTATACTCCAGTAGGAAAGTCATCGATTGACGGTATACAGGGCCGCTATTTTATTCCACTGTCTGTTTTGTTGGTAGCATTTTTTGCCACAAAGGTAAGGTCTAAGAGTCTAAATTACAAAAAGCTCAGTCTTTGGACTGTGGCAGGCGTTGGGGTGATGCTCGTCTCATCGGTTATTGTAATAATTTTCCGTTACTATGTGCACTCCGCGGCTGTTACCAGTTAGGCGGAGTTTGTGTCTCTACGTCTAATGCTAGTGCCCAAGTAGAAGTGATCGCTCAATCCGGTGGCCTGAGCCTTGGACCAAGTGCTTTCAATCGGCCCTTTGCCATAGATGGCATCAATCGAAAATTTTATTCCGAATAACAAGAATGGCGCGGCGATAATCTGGGCATCTCTGGTTGTGGCCTTAATGCCCTTGCTTTCAGGCCATGTTTTGCCTTTGTCTGTTAATCGAGTGTAGCCGGCTTCAGCAAAAAGCGGGTCACGATTACAGGCCAGAGCATTCATGTCGCCGCCAATAATTCCTATTCCATCCCCGTCCTCTAAGACTTCGGTGGCCATTCTATACTGGCGTTGTCTTTCTCGGCTACCTGTTAAGGTCGAAAGGGTGCCGCCGCCTTTGCCGGCCACATAAGCACCCCTAAGGGCAGCTATTGTCATTCCCCCTAAGGGAGTTGATACGACGGCTTTCATAATATATGGCATTTTTTTACCGCCAGTGTCAATAGGTTCCACTTCTTCCAATTCACAATCTTTGGCAGCTACCAACAGTCCAATTGAATCTTCATAACTACTGCCTGTGCGCACCACGCCTAGATTATACGAATGACCCATTTCACGATTGAGAGCTTCGTCCAGCGCATCTACCTCCACTAGCTCAGTGAGTATTGTTATGCCAGATTCTTGGGCAGTAAGGTACTCTGCAATCTCGTCAACCCTCCGCCCTTGATTCTCGGCAGCAATATTCCATGTCGCCAACGACAGCTCTGGGCGAGCAAACGATCCATTAGTGTCAGTCATGAGTATTATTGTAACACAGTACTTATTTTGTCAATTCTATTGTTTTATAAGTATCAATCTGATCGGTTTCAGCGTTTAGCGCGGGGGCCAAGAGCCGACAAATAAATACGCAGATACGAAGGTAGCCACTCCATCAGTTTAAACTTCGATTCGCCGGCCGAACGGTCGCGCCAGGTGGTCGGAATCTCGACTATTTTGCGGCGGCGCTGGAAGGCCCGCACAGTTATTTCCATTGCTACCTCAAAACCGCCGCGCTCGCCAATGGTAATTTCATCTATAAATGCTTTGTCGTAGAGCCGGTAATTGTTGGTAATGTCGTGAGTCGGTATTCGCCTGATCCAATAAAGGGACGTGCCAGCCACTCTGGAGAGAGACCGCTTGAACCAAGAACCACCGATTTGCCTGCCACCTTTCATGTAGCGGCTGGGGCAGACTACCGTGGCTCCGTTTTGGTATTCCTTGTACAGCTTATCGGCAATGCCCAGGTCGTCGCAGAGATCAGCCATGATAACCAATACCGGCCCGCTTTTCACAAACTCAAAGCCAGTTAGCAAAGCGCCGCGGGCACCGCCCCCTCTCGTGTTCTTAAGCAGGGTTAGCGACTTATTTTTTTTCTGTAACCGCTTGGCTACCGGCACTGTTGTGTCCTCATCAAAATCATACACGGCAATCAGCTCATGCGGTGTTTTGATCTTGGACTGCACTTGGGTGTAGAGCTTGTTAAAATTACTGCCTTCGTTATATACCGGCGTGATTATATGCAGCAAGGGCGCTGCTTTAGCTTTTGCCATATTTCGTTTTGGTTGGCCTAGCGCCTATACCAGCCCTCCCTGTCCGTAATAGTTCCAAATGTCCACTAGCTCTTGGCCCTCCCAAGTTTCATCTGCATAGTCGTCGTGCGGCGCTGCTAATATTACTATGTCGGCCCGCTTTTTAATATCATCTAGCGTCGTAAAACGATCATCCTGGATGTATGGATCATGACACAACACCTCGCCGGCTTCAATATCCAACTTCTTTCTCAATTTATATGACAGGCTTTCACGGGGATCGTCGTTATTACCTTTAAAAGCCATGCCGAGTATGGCCACGGTCCGATGGGTTAGGTTATGCTTGCGTTTCATTGCTTCAACTACAAAATCTGGCAGGCCTTCGTTAACCAACATGGCGGCGTGGCCCAGGAAGAAGTTATTACCGCTAAAGGCCGACAATTGCATGGTGTCTTTGAAAAGGCAAGGACCGGCCGCAAATCCAGCCTTTGAAAATGCCTTGAGGCGGGGGTAGTCCTCAGTCATGGCATTGTATATGTTGTAAAAGTCCAGGCCTTCGGAGTTGGCTATCATGTAAAACTGGTTGGAGATGGCAAAGTTGATGTAGCGCCAGGTGTTAGTGAATAGCTTAGCCAGCTCGGCTTCGATCGGCGTAGTGACGATGATTTTTTTGGCCAGGCCGGTAAAGACTTCTGTGGCTCGCTGGGTCGCCTCGTAATTACAGCCAGCAACTATCTGCGGAAATTCATACAATTCCTTCAGGGCATGGCCCTCGGCAATGCGTTCCGGACAAAAGGCCAACAAGGTTTTCTTGCCTCGCTTTTGTAAATACTCGCTGACTTTATTAGTAATGCCAGGGAACAGCGTGCTGCGCATAATCAACAGGTGGTCGTCACGCAGATATTCTTCGATCTCTTTCAAGCCATTGGTAATGTCCTGGAGCTTTGGGTTAAGATGCTCGTCTACAGGCGTGCCAGTAACTGTGATAATTGTTTTTGCCTTGGAAATTGCCGAAGCATCAGTCGTGGCTACAAGCTTGCCATTTTTGACCACCTTGGGCAGAATCTCTGCCGCCCCTTCTTCTTTAAATGGCATCGTGCCAGCATTGACCTTGCTGACGCTGACTTTATTGATGTCATAGAGGGCTACTCTCCGGCCTAAGTTAGCGAAAGCTAAGCCAAGGGGTAAACCCACATGTCCACAACCGCCCACTATACAAATATCAAACTTCCCACTAACAGGCATGCTTGCTCCCAGGTTGACTGTTATTAATATAACTTATACTACTAGCTTTTCGGCAGCGGCTCAATGAACAACTTAATAATTCACAACAGTCAATAGCCGCCCCAGTGTATTTGTTTAAGGTAAACCAGCCTCTGTCTAACGATGTCCGGATTCGGGTAGGTTGACGATAAACACTGTACAGAAGGACTTTCTAGGTGCGTGCAGGCCGAGATACTCAAAAGTTCTTTACGGTGGGTGCTGGCGCTATGAATTCCCCAAGCCGCATTAGTAATGATAAGCAAGCCAAACCCGACCAAGCCTGCAATAATTATTTTTTTGTAATTTTTGTTCAGCGCTTTTCTGATGTCTTTGGCAAGAAAAGTTAACAATACAACTAGGCTGATGGGGAGCAGCATTGAAATGGTTGTGTAACGGCTGCTATAAGCTTCGCTCTGGCCCAGGCCCAGCCTTGAAATTGCGGTTATACACGCGGTGGCAATCGCATATAATCCAAGCCCTATCCATGGCAAAAGTTTGCAAAAGGCGTTTTTATTTTGCTTAAACAAATAGCTGCTAGCGGCTATGAACACTGCTAAAACCGCCAGCCCCATAACTACAGCTCCAGTATGCAAGAAAGTAAGCGGCCGGCCCAAGTAGACGAGGACATATCTAGCGAAGTCTATCGGCTGGTGGATAAACAGCGTTTTTGACGGGTAGGTAGGCTCAATGTAATGCCAATAGTAAAGCAAGGTAGTAATAAATCCCGAAGCAGCCACCAGAATAACTTTTATGTAAGGCATCCTCAAATATAATAAAGCCGCTACAGCCAGCAGCCACAGCAAGGTGCCATTACCTAAAGAGTACTGGGCCAGTACAGCTCCGCATATTATTAGAAGCAACCCGGTACGGGAAATATCTTTTTTAGCCTGGGTGATGGCATAAGCCACTAGCACCGCACCGAGTACATTGAGAAACCACTCTAGCTGCCATCCCCACAGCCAATTCTCCATTTGCACCGGCGAGAACCATATAAAACTTAAGCTTGCTGGCAGCCACCAAGGGAGTTTAGTTTGCAGAGCGGCAGCTGAAGTTCCAAGCATTTTAAGCAGCAACAAAAATGAAAAGATGGCTGTAGCAAAGCCAATAAAAATTTCAACTATAGCATTCCAGTGCGTCAGCAGCGCTGATCCGGTAAGCAACAAATTAGGTATGAGGATTCGGTGTTCATTGTGCTGCCACCAAAAATCTGTCCAGACGAAGTGGCCAGCCTGAAGGTGTTCAATGATAGGTACCATTTCCCATTGGTCTAGGAGGGGGACATTAACACTAAATAAGGCTAGTATGATACCGATAAGAAGTATTGGTATAAGAATGAGTACTACTGGCAGGTCAACTTTCTTAACGGCATATGGTGTATGCATGAATTCATGTCTTCTGTACAATGTCCCAAGTATACATGAGCGTCTACCTAATTTTTTATCTGCTGTTTATACAGATATCATTGCTGCTGCCAGGCTTCGTTTTAGTTAAAAAAACCGGCTTGCTGTCAAAAAACCCTGGCATTGAGCTGTCCTTTAGTTATCTGGTTTCAATCGTGTTTTTTGCTGCCCTGGCATTGGCCGACTATGTCCTGAAATTTAGCCCCGTATTATCTAGGGTGATTTGTTGGGCAGTGATTGTGTATTGTGCGGTAGAGCTAGTACGGCTCGGTTATTACAAAAACCTGGTAAAGCTTCGCTTCCCGCTTATATGTTTGTTGTTAATGTCGATTTTCTCATCGGCT
>CAZCXO010000038.1:0-6506 GCA_964502645.1 uncultured Candidatus Saccharibacteria bacterium | reverse complement strand
CATAACTGTTCGTGAAGGTCGCGCCCAAGCCAAAAAGCTAGCAGCGACACTGGGCGGCGACCTATCAGGCACGGTCGTAGAAGTCGGCTCCGAAGTCAAAAATCTGCAGCCCGGTCAAGCCGTCTATGGGCAGGCTAATGCCATGAGCGGCGATGGCTCTTTCGCGGAATTCGCGCCGGTCGTAGCTATCCAGCTGGCTGCCAAACCGGAAAAGTTAACCTTCACCGAAGCCGGGGCAGTGCCATTAGTATCTGGCAGCGCCTACCAGGCCTTGGTTGACCACATGAACCTCCAAAAAGGCCAAAAAATCCTGATCCACGGCGGTGCCGGCGGCATCGGTTCAATAGCTGTCCAGCTGGCCAAGCACATCGGCGCTTACGTTGCTGCCACCGCCAGCGCCGATGACATGGACTTCGTCAAGCAACTTGGCGCAGACCAAGTCATTGATTATATAACCCAGGACTTCAGCCAATTAATAAAAGACTACGACGCTGTCTTTGACACAGTTGGCGGCGACACCAACCTCAAATCATACACTGTGCTTAAACCCGGTGGTGCCCTCGTTTCGATGGTCGCTCAACCGGACGAAGCCCTGGTTAAACAACACAAAATAAACTACACAGCCCAGTTCAGCCGCACCACTACCGAGCGCCTGTCCAAACTAGCCGAGCTATTTGATAAAGGCGCTATCAAACCCCAGATCGACAAAGTCTTCCCCTTCGACCAAGCTGCCGAAGCCTTAGATTATCTCCAAACCAAACACCCCAAGGGCAAAGTAGTAATCCAAGTACAGCAATGAGTAATACTGACAAACGTATAGACAAATACATTCAAAGCTTGCCACAGTGGCAGCAAGTTATCTGTAACAAAGTCCGCAACTTAATCCATCAAGCCGATCCCGAAGTCACCGAAACCATCAAGCGCACCAAACAGCCTTACTTTACACTCAATGGAAATATAGCGGCGCTGCTGGCTGCTAAGGATCATGTCAATATCTTTATCTACGATCCGATTGCGCCTGATCCCCAAAGCATCATTAATCAGGGGCATGGCAACCTGACAGCACGGGCAATTCAATTACATCAGGACGAGCCCATCAACGAACAGGCTCTCCTCAACCTCTTCAAAGCCGTCATCGCCAACAACCGGGCCGGCGGCTGGCGCAAACTAAAATAACTGATAACTAAGTGATACTATTCCAATATGATGATCTTGATTTTTGAAGGCATTGCTACAAGTGGAAAAAGCACTGTTATAAATAGCTTGCAAAAAGCTTTGCCGCGAACCTTAAATACAAGAGTCTTCACGGAACAATTTACGCATATCCCGATCATAAAAAGGACTGATGAGCTTTGCAAAGACTTCTTCACAAAGCTGATAAATGAGGCTTTTGCTGGCGATTATGATATTGTCTTGTTTGACAGACTCTATCTCACGCAGGCTTTCAGGGCCAGATGTTCGCTAGATAAATATCTGGATCTGGAGATGATACTATTCACCACGCATACTACTACCATCTTTCTAAAAGTTGACGAAGCAGAGATAAGCAACCAAATCTCCCATGCGATTGAACACAGAGATCCTGACTGGGGTGAATACGTTGGGACAAAAGGAAAAACAACCCAGGAACAAGCAGACTATTATATTAAGCAGCAAAGAAACCAACTTGAACTGTTAAGCCAGTCCCAGTTACCTTATCAAATTTATGATACGACTAACCGTGATTACAAGAGCATCGTTGAAGACCTAAAGAAAAAAGTCCTAACGGACTTTTAACATAGACCTAATGGGGCGAGCGATGGGGCTTGAACCCACGGCCTTCGGGACCACAACCCGACGCTCTAACCAACTGAGCTACGCCCGCCGTAAACAGAGGTGATTATAGTAGAAAAGCTAAAGTATTACAACTCTTAGTAAGCCGAACCGCCACCGCTTTTATGGATGAAAAGCAGATAGATCAAGCCATAAACGATAATCGCTACGACCAGATAGATAAGCACCCATTGCCAAACCGGCCGTTTGCCGTAACCTTTTGTTGGTTTTTGTGGTGCTGATGCTTCGTCTGTCATGATTCCCCCTTAGATATACAGTATACAACCTACCTGGAGGCTCGGCGTTTGAATAGCCAGGTAGTCAGCGGTACTGAAACTACAATGATGGCGATGCACCAGATCACCGCCAACCAGGCATTATCACCCATCGGCGTGCCCACTAGCCAGGAGCGTAAGGCATTGATGACATGGGTTAACGGCTGGTTTTCGGCAAAGGCCCGGAGTCCAGCAGGCATAGTGCTGGTCGGTACGAAAGCACTGGAAATAAAAGTCAAAGGAAAGATAACGACGAAGCCCATCCACTGGGCGGCTTCCAGGCTCTTAACGACCAGACCGAGAATTGCTGACAGCCACGAAATCGCCAGTGTGAATAGTAAAGCCAGACCGATAACTAGAAGCCATTCGCCCAGGCTGGCATTAGGCCGGAAACCGACCACGAAGCCGATAGCGATAATGATAATACCCGAAATAATATTACGAACTAGGTCAGCAGCAATGTGGCCAGTCACCAGGGCACTATTAGCCATTGGTAGCGAACGGAAGCGGTCCACGATACCTTCTTTAAGATCGGCCGCAATATTGATAGTGGTAGTATTGGCACCAAAAGCCAGGGTCTGGACCAGAATGCCGGCGAACAGGTAATTAGCATAATCTATATTGCCCGTGTTGATGGCTCCGCCCAAGACATAGCGGTTCAGCAACATGAACATGACTGGGAACAGTATCAGTGATACGACCTGGTCCAGGCTGCGGATGATGTGCATGCTGCTGCGTTTGGCCATGATCCACGTGTCACTGATGGACCACCAGAAGCTAGGGGTTATCGTCTTGTTCATTTCTTGACCACCACCTTTTTCTTGGTTTGGGTGGCACCGTGACCAGTCAGGCTGAGGAAGACGTCATCCAGCGTCGGCCGGCGCAATTCGACGCTTTCCACATCTATCTTGGCTTCTTCCAGGCGTTGCAGCATCTGCTTAAGCTCACTGACGCCACCCTTAGTGGCTAGACTGAGAATACGTCGTTCGGGGTCAGCTTGGGGCTTCTTGCCGGCAACGACGCTTTGGGCAACCGCGAAGTCACTCTTTTCGCTGATAGTTAACTCCAAGCGATCCGCACCTACCTTGGCCTTTAGCTGGTCAGCTGTACCCTCGGCGATGACCTTGCCGTCATCAATCACAACAATCTCATCGGCCAGGCGGTCGGCTTCGTCCATATACTGCGTTGTCAGCAGGATAGTCGTGCCACCCTTGACCAGTTTTTCGATCATCGCCCACATCGCCAGGCGGCTGCGCGGGTCGAGTCCGGTGGTCGGCTCATCCAGAAAGATAATCGGGGGTGAAGCGATCAGGCTCATCGCCAGGTCCAGCCGTCGGCGCATACCGCCGGAATAGGTCTTAACCACCCGTTTAGAAGCTTTGACCAGATCGAATTGGCGCAATAATTCCTGGGTTCGCTCAGTAGCCTCAGACCGACTTAGACGGTACAGCCTGCCAATCATGAATAAATTTTCTTCGCCGGTCAGATAGCCATCAACGGCAGCATATTGCCCGGTCAGACCGATACTGCCGCGGGCTTCACCGTCTTGCTTGACGACATCATAACCATTGATTGTAGCTTTGCCGGAATCTGGTTGCAGCAGGGTGCTTAAGATGCGAATTGTCGTGGTCTTGCCGGCACCATTCGGTCCTAGCAGGGCTAAGACAGTGCCGCGCTTGACGTTCAAGTCAATGCCACGCAGGACCTTCAAGTCACCATATGACTTGTGCAACCCCTTTACTACAATGGCTTCATCACCAGAACTCATAAGGAGTCATACTACCATTCATCTGTAATTTTTCAAATTAAATATTGCTGGTTCAGCTTGAAGCTGTCAACGAAAGTAATAACCAAACTGATTTGTTTGTAACCAGCACCAATGGTGCAATACACGCAACCATCACAACCCATTAAATGAATCTGGTACCCCGGGTAGGACTCGAACCTACAACCTACGGGTTAGAACTCCGTGACTCTATCCAATTGAGCTACCGGGGCACCGTTTTATGGTGCGGGTGGCGAGGATCGAACTCGCAACTCCAGCTTGGAAGGCTAGCATGAGAGCCATTTCACCACACCCGCAACAGAGGTGATTATAGCACAAAAGGCTTAGATTTCGTGGAGGACGGAGATGTGGGCGCCAAGGCTGTTGAGACGTTCGGCCAGGTCCTCGTAGCCGCGGTTGATGGTGTAGACGTTTCTTAGGATTGAATTGCCGGAGGCGGCCAGCATGCCGATTAATAAAATAACAGCTGGACGGATGCCGCTGGGACTAACAAGGTCGGCCGGTTTGAACTTGGTCGGGCCTTCGATGTAGACGCGGTGCGGGTCAGCCAGCTCGACGTGCACGCCGATCTTTTTCATCTCGGTATACATTAGCGCCCGGTCCTCGTAAACCCAGTCATGGATAAGCGTACGGCCCTTGGCCACAGCCGCGATCGGCACGAAGTAAGGCAGGTGATCGATGTTCAAGCCAGGGAAAATGTTAGGGTGGATCTTGTCCTGCGGCGCTTCCAGCTCGCCATTGTGCTTGTGAATCTTGAGATCGACCAGGTTGGTACGCCCATTCTCTGCCTTATAGGTTTCGCTAACATTGTATTTAAGACCCATCTTTTCCAGCTTCAGCAGTTCTAGCTCCAGGAATTCAATCGGCGCGCGCTTGATGGTAATGGTCGAATCGGTCGTGATGGCGGCAGCGATGAAGGTCATGGCCTCCACGGGATCCTCAGCCGGGGCGTAGCTGATATTTTTACGGATAGTGGACAGCCCCTGAACACGTAACGTGCTGGTGCCGACACCCTCGATCTGGACGCCTAGGCGCTGCAGGAAGAAACAGAGGTCCTGCACCATGTAATTGGCACTGGCCATCTTGATCACGGTTTCAGCCGGCGTACCGGCCGCTGCCATCAGGATGTTCTCAGTCGTGGTGTCACCGGATTCATAGAGCACGACCGACCTGGTCGGCTTCTTGGTCTTGACAGTGATACTGTGCTTGCCGGATTTGGTCAGGACACTGACGCCGAACTCCTCCAAGCCGTACAAGTGGGGCAGGATCGTCCGCCGGCCTAGCTCGCAGCCACCGGCGTAAGGGATGGAAAATTCCTTGGCCGTATGGATCAGCGGGCCGATGAACATCAGCACGCTGCGGGTCTTGCGGGCGGCTTCCTTGTTCATGTTTTCCAGGTCAAGTTTGACTGGCGGCTTGATTTCCAGGTCGCTGTCGCCAACCCACCTTACGCTGACGCCGATGCTGGTCAGAACTTCTATCAGGCGGTTGACTTCTTCGATCCGCGGGATGTTTTTGAGGCGAGTCGTGCCCTTGTTGAGCAGGCTGGCGCAAAGCAGGGCGACGGCCGCGTTCTTACTGGTCTTGAGTGTGATTTCACCTTTGAGTTGGTGGCCACCCTCGATGTGGAGGTTGATACCGCCGCGGTTCAAGCTGAGCAGTTGCTTATTAAGTGTGTCGCTGATGCGGCCGAGCGTTTCCAGGCTGAGGTTCTGGCGACCGTGTTCCATCCGGTTGACAGCTGACTGAGAAGTATTAAGTCGCCGGGCGAACTCAGCTTGCGTGAGGCCTTTTTCTTGTCTTACTTGAGCAATTAGTTGACCAATTTTCTGATTAGTACTGGACATTGGTGCAACAATGATATCATTTGTGACGTCATACGTGCAATCCTGATTTTCCCCAAAATATATTCAATAAGCCCCTGTTCCATTTTTTCGCAAAATTTTACATAAAATTGGAACCGGCCTGTTTCGAATATATATTAAAGAACACGGCCAAAAGACCTGTTACAATATAAATAATGAGAGATGACCAAGTCGCTGCTCTGATTGCCGCCGAGGAAAAGCGCCAGCGTGAGGGCTTGGAGCTGATTCCCTCTGAGAACTATGTCAGCCGTGATGTATTGACTGCCATGGGCAGTGTCTTCACCAACAAATACTCCGAGGGCTACCCCGGCCGACGCTACTATGGCGGCCAGGAAAACACCGACCAGGTCGAGCAGCTGGCGATTGACCGTGCCAAGCAGCTGTTCAAAGCCGACCATGCCAACGTCCAACCCCACTCCGGTGCCCCCGCCAACGAGGCTGTCTACTTTGCCTGGCTGGAACCTGGTGACAAAGTGTTGGCCATGGATCTCAGCCACGGCGGCCACCTGACCCACGGTGCCCCGGTCACCCGTTCTGCCCATCTTTACAATTTTGTCCGTTATAAGATGAAGGACCCATCCACCGGCGAGATCGACTATGAAGAACTGAGGGCTCTAGCCCGCAAGCACAAGCCCAGGATTATCCTGGCTGGCTTTAGCGCTTATCCCCGGGAACTGGACTATGGTAAGTTCGCCGAGATTGGCCAAGAAGTCGAAGCTTTGTTAATGGCTGACATGGCTCATATCGCCGGGCTGATCGTCGGGGGCA
>CAZCXO010000037.1:0-6546 GCA_964502645.1 uncultured Candidatus Saccharibacteria bacterium | reverse complement strand
CGGCTGTATATCCATACCCGTATATTAAATAGCCATAACACAGCGAATACAAGCATAAGCTTATTGGCGGGGCATACAGTCGGATTTTCGAACTACATATTTATATTAGTGAGCGGAGCTTGCAGTCTGTAATATACTTTCCATACTTGCAGCACCATATACTTCACCTATGGCCTGGAAGGGAACAGCACTAGCCCATACCTGTTGCTGCATTGTAGTAGTGAAATTAGCTTCCCGCCTACAAAATTCATTTACTCTTTGTGCGCTTCCAGCCATAGCCAGCATGCTAACTTTTGTTATGGAAGCGTTAAACTCTTCAGCAAAAGGGCTACTACGCCAATTACCGCCATATGCCTCTACGATTTGATGTATGCCTTCCATCTTTCCATCCACTGGCCCATCCTTTAAGAATTCAAGCACACGGTCTGGCATTTCTCTTGAATAAGCAACCAGCATGTCGTTAATTTGATCAGGCGCATCAGGACTAATCATCAGCATTGCTTGAAAACTGTTACTTGCAGCATCTTTCGTAACATCGGGTAGCTGTCGATTATCAAGTATTGCCTGCTCTTGAGCGCTAGCCAAATAAATCATCGCTCCACCGAGGTATGCGTACTGGTTAAGTTTGAGACCAGGTTCAGTGATATTAGCTATGGACTGCATAAACAATGCCTCAGATCTAACACCATGTAATAATACTGGTTGCCTTCTAGCAACCTGGCTCACAAAACGACTGAATCTTGCCTGATCTTGACCGCTTTCGCCAATAACTCTTTTCAACGCACGCGTTGTAGCAAGTTCACTAGCAGGACTTATCCCTGAAAACTCACTCATAATATGTTACTATAACACTAGTATGGCAAGAAATCAAGTGGTGAGGCATCCAGTCGGATTTTAGAACTTGTCTCTAGTTTAATTATAAGCAGACAGTTACGGTATCGCCATCAAGACCCTGGCTTGTGTGAAGCTTACATTGCGGCTTTGAGTAATGTTTATAGATTAATAAACCAACAATAAGAAGAACGATGATTGTCATCGCGATAAACAGAGCCTTCCTTTTCATGCCCACATGTTAGCATAAGCATCTTGGCGGGCCGTAACCTTAGAAGTCTAGAACTATTATAATGACTACTCAAATTCAGCTAATATACGCTTAAATTCTTCCTGTAACAAGCCGTCTCCACCAACTTCTTGAGGGCTACTAGTCATAAACACAGGCTTTAGCTCCAATCTTACTGTACCTTCACCTTTTATCGCTTCAACTGCTGTTGCTATTTTCCCAGCGTGTTCTTGAGCCATTCTGATAACCTCATCTCTACTATAGGCAATGTGCTCTACTTTTTGAGAAATAGCTGTAAAGTGTACGGATAGCTCATCAGCTAATACTGCATCTCCAGGTTCTATTACACCCCCCCATTCTAATGTTCGTATTTCATCATCGGTTAAAGGCGGAACAACACCCGTGCAAATACCAAAGTCTGTAAGCCCCGCACCAACTAATATTTCACCTGATTTAGCATTCATGTCGTTTCAATTATTAAACATCTGGCATAAATTGCAATCATAAGCGTCTTGGCGGGACATCAAGTCAGATTTTCGAACTATTCCGGTTCATCCCGGCGACGTAATTGCTTCAGTCGTTCAATAATGTCAGCCCAACCTGACTCTTCTGACTCCTCTTGGGACATAATATGTACCCGTTGTGCAGCCTCTAGATGAGCATTTGGCTCAACACCCGTGAACGCATCCTCACCATAGGTTGTCATATAATCTAACGACCAGGCATCGAAAGCATCTATAGCTTGGGCATACGCCAACCGATTACGAATAATTGGTTTAGACCCTTCTTCATCTTCATTCTCAGGTACAAGAACCTGCTTATTGGTTATATCAAGTAAAAAACCTCTCAAAGCTTGGCCTTCAATAGCCTTAGCTTGGTCGGGGTCATAAATACCCTCTCCGTTTAAGCCTTTATCTCCAAGAAACCCGAGTCGGTATGGCGACACTATTTCGTCAACCCTAGACTCAAAAGCGTAGGCCTTCATTATGTAACCCACGATAATGCCTTTGAAAGAATTAGTTATTGCTGCTCTTTCTAATGCTTGTGCTGTTGAAGTCGCTAATTGTGCGCATTCTTCCGACGCAAATCTCGCTTCAATGTCCTCAATGCTAACAGCTCCGGCAAGAAAACTGCTAAGGGCGTTGCCTTCTTCTTCGCCCCTTTGCGCTAGAGCTCTTCTCTCCGGTGTTGTGAAGTCACTCTCAAGCAAAGTTATTATTTGTTCTCGGGGGTTAGATGGAGTGTCTCGTTCGTGCATAGTTCATAAATAACACAAAACGATAATTTAAGCACAAGCATCTTGGCGGGCCTTAACCTTAGAAGTCTGGAACTATTTTGTACTTTCAGACCATGCTTCAAGAGCTGTGGCAGCTACAGCGGCGATTTCCCAGCCTGGAGACTCTGCTCGTTGATAATAAATGCTGGGATGCTGTCTTTCCACCTCTTCTATCATTCCCAGTATCTCAAGGTTGTGTAATTCACGCCAAACCATTGATTGTGGGGCATAATTACCACCAGAGCTTATTCTTCTCTCTAAATCTGAACTTCTAAACCGTTCGGGTGGGTCAATTGAAAACTGAAGTAGGTGTCCCCATATGGCCATCCGATACTTATTACCAAATACTAATTTAGACCGTTCATCTATTCCTAGCTTTTGTTCAGACATAAATGCAAAATTAGCATATTTAAGCTATAAAGGAAATTGCTTATGCTTAGCGGGCCCGACCGGATTCGAACTGCACGCTATAACCTTCTCAACTCCACCTCTTCATCTTCAGCTTGGTCATCAAAGGTATCATCCTTCCAGATTGGTTTATGCATATTCTCTGGATCTAGTAATTGTTCTAGTGTAGTCACGTAAAATTCAAAGTCCTGTATTGAGTTTTCTATTAGTTTTAGTAGTCTCCGCTCAGTACTGTCATCGCTGGCAACCAGTAATACATTGGGATACTCGCCATCATCCAGTTCTGCTTCCTCGCAGTGGTCTTGGTAGGCCCTGAGACGCTTCCTAAGTACCCAGGTTGGGAGCATTGGCTCAAAAATATCAAGGGTGTAGTCTAACTGTTTGCTGTCTTTTGGTTTCCTGCGACTTAGATACAGGTCAGGCAATGGTCTTAAGAAGAACTCCTCTTCAGTCAGCTCATAGCGAGTGGAGATATTGAAAGCATTAGTGCTTTGCTTTTGTAAGGTAAGTACTATTTTCATTATTAGTAAGCATTTATCTATATGCGTTTCATCCATGTTTTTGTTCTTGTACATATTTCTCAGGGCCTTTTGGCTGAGATCAGTGTTTTCTCTGAGATAGCGTATGCTTTTGCTAGCCAAACAGTAGCTAGCAGGTCTCTGCCTTAATCTATAAGTCTTATCGTATCGCTTAGTTATATAGTCCTGTTTAACCAGCACATATAGATTCTCATAAATACTTGATCTGTCTCTGTCTAGTACTTCAGCTAGTAAATCACTGCTGACAAACCTAAACTTATATACCAGCTTCAATAACCTAACTTGCTTAACACTTAACGGTCTACGATACTTTGGCTCACTAACTAACACGCTCCATTACTACCGATCTCCCAACCCGCTCAGTTAATCATTCTAGTAGCTCTATATGTATATATAAAAGAAGAGACAATAAAAAGAAAGAGAAAACAGGGGTAAAGAGAGGGGAAATGTTAGTACTTCCATAGTGGGGTTATCTATATTAGTCATGCGTCTAAGGGCAGGCGTGCTTGTCGAAACAAACGGCTCCTAGGTGGGGGAAGGTTAACCTCTTTTTGTAGGATTTTTACTTGTATTAAATAAGCATATGCGATAATGTAGTTTACAGAAAGGGGAATAGCTGTTGAGTGTAGCACAACGAATAAAATCCAGTAGTTTAGCGGCCAGGCTTTCCCTTGGTTTAGGTTCTCTGACGATTATCGGCCTAATCGGTTTTGGTGCGGCTTCGGCTGCTACCAGCACGACCAGCGGCACCGGTTACGAAAACAATACGACCATAACCAACAATAATAATATCTCTGTCCCCAACACCAGTAGCCAGAGCAGTACCAGCGGTAACGCCACAGTTAGCGGTAACACTACCGGCGGCAGCGCCACCAGCGGCTCGGTCAGCAACAGCAATTCCTCAAGCACTACTATTACGGTTAACAACTCCCACTAGTCATTTGCTAAAATTTGAGTATGGATCACAAGACCGTGGAGGATTATGTCCTGAGTATGCCCAACTCGCGGTTGGATTATCCGTTCGGGGAGAGTGTGGCCGTATATAAGATTGAAGATAAGATGTTCGCTCTGATCAGGGAAGGCAAGGAACCGGTACAGATAAGCCTCAAGTGCGACCCTAAGCTCAGCGAGGTGCTGAGGGCCAAGTACGATACCGTGATGCCGGGCTATCACCTGAACAAGCAACATTGGAACACCATCGTCCTGAGCGGGCAGATGCCCTGGACTGAAGTCCAGGACCTGATCCGGCATAGCTACCAGTTGGTGTCCAGCACCTACGAAGACTAGTTACTGACCGAGCTGTATGAGCAGCAGTTTGGCTTGCTCGAATTGGCTGTTGAGCAGGCTGCGGCCGTTCTTGCCCTTGGTCTGGGCATAGGCGTGCCTGAGGTCATTTTTATAGCCGTCGAGCTGGTTGGCCATGGTAGTGACAAAGGTTGATTCGTAGGCGCTATTGGCGGCCGCCGTTGTCAGTTGGCTGTCCACCGAGGCACTGAGCTTGAGACTGAGGTCCTTGGGGTTGACCTTGTAGTGGTTCTTGGCCAGGTACTGCAACAGGTCGGTCTGGTTACTGGGGATACTCAATTGGGCAGTGGCAATGAAGTTCTGGGCGGCGGCGGAAAAGTTCTGGTTCTGCTGTTTGTCAGCATTGTCCAGGAGATGGCTGATTTCCTGCTGGTCCTGGGCGACAGGCAAAAAAGCCTGGAGGCTCGACGGGCCGCTGATGACATTCCTGATGATACTGAACAGGATAATCAGGACCAGTAGGCCGCCGCCGACGTAGGCTAGGCGCATGGCCAGGGAACTGGCACCAGGCAGGCGCGAACGTTTCTGGGGAACAGAGGCAGAGTCGGTGATGAAGTTGTAGGGATTAGCTGGAGACACCGGCGGCTGGTTCGGCCCATTTGCACTCGGGGCAGGTGCGGCCGGCTGGGCCGGCGGTTGGCCGTTAGTGGGCTGGAAGTGGGTCTGGCGCCAGGATTGTCCGGTAGAAGGGTGGAGGCTTGGGTGGACAGTTTGGGGTGTGGCTCCCGGTGCTGCCATACCGCCGCTCATCAGGTCCGGATGCATGACATTCTGCTGCATATAAGGCGCCACGTATTTCTTCATATAACCTGGTACGGAACGTTCCAGCTTCTTGGCCATAATCTGTTGGACCTGTGGCGGCACACGGGTGTGCATCTGGCGGCCGAACTGGGTATTGGAGGACGGAGGCATGGCTTTATTAAACCATATGCATCTTGGGAGCGTGAAGTAGTGGTATGCTGGGGGCATGAGCAAGGCGCAGCGGTTGGTGCTGGTCGTTAGTATCCTGGCAGCTTTCGTGGCCTTTTTGGACGGCGCGATAGTCAACGTGGCTTTGCCGGCCATCCAACGTGACCTGGGCGGCGGCCTGGCCACCCAGCAGTGGGTGGTCGACGCTTATCTGTTGACACTGGGGTCGTTGATCTTAATCGCTGGCTCGCTGTCGGACCTATTAGGCCGCCGCCGCATCCTGGCGCTGGGCCTGGTCGGCTTCGCTGTCGCCTCGGTTCTCTGTGCGCTGGCACCGACCAACGGCGCCTTGGTAGCGTTCCGGGCGCTGCAGGGCATTGCGGGGGCGCTATTGGTACCGAGCTCGTTGGCGCTGATCATCGCGACGTTTTCCGGCCCGGCCCAGGGCAAGGCCATTGGTACCTGGACGGCCTGGACAGGGATTTCATTCATCCTGGGCCCGCTGGTCGGCGGCTTCCTGGTTGACCAAGCCTCCTGGCGCTGGATCTTTGCCATCAACGTTCTGCCCATCGCCATTACGCTGTATCTGTTAAATAAGATTAAGATCAGCAAAGATAAGCCGACCCGTACCCCGATTGATTTCGCCGGCACCATACTGACCGCTCTTGGTTTGGGCGGTTCGGTCTTTGCCCTGATCGAGCAGCCGCACTACGGCTGGGGCGATCCACTGATTTATCTCCCACTGATAATCGGGCTGGCCCTGCTGGCGTTTTTCCTTTATTACGAAAAAATTGCCCAACACCCGATGTTGCCACTGAGCCTGTTCCGCAACCACAACTTTAGCGTCGGTAACGTGGCTACGTTGTCGATTTATGCCGGCCTGACAGCTTCGTTCTTCATCCTGGTGGTGTTCCTGCAACAAGTGTCTGGGTATTCGGCCCTGTCAGCTGGCTTGGCCGGCGTGCCGGTGACGCTGATCCTGTTCCTGTTATCACCTAAGATGGGCGCTCTGGCCGGCAAGTACGGCCCCCGCCTGTTCATGGGATTTG
>CAZCXO010000036.1:0-6690 GCA_964502645.1 uncultured Candidatus Saccharibacteria bacterium | reverse complement strand
TGTCGACAGTGAACAAATGAGTGGTCTGGTCTGAGTTAATCGGCTTGAGGTCGTTGTCATAAACATGCCGAGAAATCGCTGCCCCGCCTACGAAAACGATTATCAGGGCTACAACCAACCACCAGACCCGCCGCGGTATACGTTGCTTGTGCCGGTTGATCATGAAACCTTCCCCTTGTGTTCGGACAGGAAATCCTCAAGTATATACGCTGCGGCCAGAGCGTCAATATCACTCCTGTTGTAAGCCTTACCCCTACCCTGCAATTCAGCTTCGGCCTGCTTGGACGTGACGGCTTCGTCCTGGAGATGAACCGGCAAGTCAACCTTTTCCCGTAACTCTTTAATAAAGTCTTGGGTAGCTTCGGTTTGGCCGGTCTTATCACCTTCCAAATTACGCGGCCAGCCGACCACGATCTGGTTGACCCCTTCCCTTTCAATAATCGACTTGAGCTTTGAGAAAAACGAACCATCGCGGTCCAGGGTCGTGAGCGGGTTGGGCAGCCGTGCTATCAGGGACGCGGTAGCGACACCGACCCGCCGACTGCCCACATCGAGGCCGAGGACGGTATCAGTGTTGGTTGGCACTGGAATTGCTCGCTTTCACAGTGGTCTTGGGTTTAGCGATCTTGACAGTGATACGGCTGGTTTTCTTGGGAGCAGTGCTGACCCAGAACGGGCTGAAGTCCACCTTCACGCTGGTCACATCCGGGTTATCACCTAACTGACTTTTAATGTAACCGGCTTTTTTGCCTGCCATCTGTTTTTTAATGGCGTTGATATCCAGGTGCGGCCCAGCCGTGGCATTAGTGCTGAGGTTCAATTGCCCACCTGTGGCCGACAGGCTGCTGACATTGAACACGCCACTCGACAATCCTGTATCGAGCACGCTCTGTTTGCTGGTATCGATCTGGGTATTGACCTGGTTATCTATCAGAGTGGTCAGGTCCTTTTGCTGGACACCGAACATCTGGTAAGTAATGACCTCTGTAACCGTTACACTGCTAGCTTCCATACCGACCGAGGAACTCGTCGTCACATTAGGTGTTCCCGCGTTGTAGGTAGCCAAAATGGGGTATAGTTTCTGCCCTTTAAGCTGCGACTGCAAATCCTGCTTCAGCTTGCTATCATCAGGCGTGATCTTGCCCTTGGCATTATTAATATCATTCTGGTTAACAGTCTGCACGATGTTATCCGTCCCTCCTGAAGCTGAGCCACTGGCCGAAACGTCACCTCGGCCGGAGACAGTAAACGATACGCCGCTCACGTTAAAATTGGCACCTCCGGACTGAGCAGTTATATGTGTAGAGTCATTTGCTTGAAAGTTAAGGCAACCATTGTGCGGTGCGCCAGAATAGCTAAATGCAGTATCTTCTTGGGTTATGTATGTTTGTCCATTGGCACTGAGACCTGTTCCGGCGGGAACAGTAGCTGGGTTTCCGTTCGGTATATTGCCGCAGGTTTGACCTGACATATTAACTGAGCCGGTGGCTTTGTTGCCGTTGTTTTTCTGGCCGGTGGTGGCGACCTGTTGGGTGTAGGTCTTTTGCTCCTGGGCTAGTTTGGATGGCAAGACGTTATTGACCGGGTCTAGTGATTTGGCCGTGGTGGAAAGGCTGAGGTTAAGGTTGGTATTGACGTTGGTGGCGTCAGTGCCAATGCTAATCGTGGCCTTGGGGAGGGCGACAGTGATAAAAATCAGGATGATGATCAGTAACACCAAGGCCGCACCGCCAAGTATCAGCCAGAGGCGGAAGCGGTTGAAGTCAGGTATCTTTAACTTCTTGTTCTTTTTCTTCTTGGGCGGTTCGAAAGTCTTGGATCCAGGTTTGGCGGCATCGGCCAGATCCTCGTCAGGTAATTTGAGGGTTTCGATGCCATCGGCCGCGGTCGCACCAGTGGCAAGTTGGCCGATCGGTTTGGTCTTATCGACAGGTTCGTCTGCTTCCTCAATCGGTGGTTCAGGAACGGTTTCTTCGGTGTCGCTCGGAGATGGTGCGGACGGGATTTCCGGTTTGCTAGTTAGGGTTTTGGCGACATGGATGCCGGCAGCGCCTGCCAAAGGCAGCAGGCCGGCTTCGGCGGTGATCAGTACCAGGTTCTTTTTGCTGCTGTCAGCCGCCCTCTTAAGGAGCTTCATGTTGACGATGCTCTGAAAAACCGAGGCCCGCTTGGGCAGTACCAAGGCGACTATCTTGCCCTCACTGCCCTTCAACTTGTCGATAATACCTGTTATCTCGTCGTCGACGTCGATGTAGATGGTGTCTTTATCTTTTGCAGCCATATTATACGCTTAACATTTTATCAATTTTATCCCGAATCGAACTACCATCACCGGCGAACTGCTTGGTATCCATGCCAACCCTGAGCAGTCCCATAGCGGTAATAAAGGTGTGGTCATTGACGTCACCTGTCGAATCGGTGATGCCGGCTACCTGGCCAGGGCGTATGTGGTGGACGCTGGGCTTACGGGTAAAGGCCAGGTTCTTGTACCAGTCGCCTTTCTCCAAGCGGTCCATTAACAGATCAAGTGATGAACCGCCGCCACAGAGGAACATGCGGTGCGGCAAGTGGTCAAGTTTTGTGAATTCACTCAATGCCAGTTCGATGCCGCCGATCCAGACATCGGCCGTCTTGCTGAGGGCAGCCTCAATGGCTGGCCTCTGGCTAACTGGAGCTTTATTAGTACTGAGCCCGACCTTGAGATCCTCAGCCTTGTCAAAGTCAACTGCCAGGTCACGCTCGATCGCCCGGGTGTAAGCCCGGCCACCGATTCCGAACATCTTAGTCCCCTGCACTCCCCCGTCGTTAATAACAGCGATGTCAGTTGTACCACCGCCGACGTCCATCAGGATGGCGCTAAGGCTCTGGTTAGGATTATTACCGATCACTGCCCTGGCAACAGCGAAAGGTTCGGCGGCTACAGCTAACAGATCGAGGTCAAGTTCCTGCGCAGTTTTTTCAAGCGCACCGATGTGGATCAGAGGCGCAAAGGCTGTATACAATTGCACCTCAACATCTTTACCCTGGAAACCGATGGGATTGGTTACCGGATAACCGTCTATCTCAATACTGACTAAGGCACTATTAACCAACCGGACGTCTACAGATTTGCCACCCAGCTCCCAAGCCAATTGTTGTTTGGCCTTCTCTTGGGCCCTCTCTTGGACCAGATTGATAATCTTTTCCATCTCAGCGATATCCAAGGGCTTGGTTGATTGCTGACGGGCTACCCGAACAGTGGTGGTCGTACCCTTGACTAGTTCACCCGCGATACCTATGATGGCGGTCCGCACGCTAACACCAGCCTGTTCCTCAGCCTGATGCAGGGCTTTATCGCAGTTCTCGACCACGGCGGCAATGTCGGCAATGGCGCCGGCCTGCATGTCACTCAAGGCCTGATGCTGTCGGCCAACACCGATGATATCAACGGTACCAGCGGCACTATTAATCTTACCAATCAGCGCCTTGACGAACTCGGTTCCGACATCCAGGGCCACCAGATAGTCATCAGTCTTCTTGCCGGATTGCGACCGGTCCCGTATCTTAGCCGAAGCCTTGGCCGCGACTGGCCCAGCCGTCTTTACAACGCTGTTACCAACGCGCTTTAACTTCTGAAGCATATCCAGTATTTTAACATAGCCTAACCTGAAAAATATCCTTGATCACTGGAGGATGGCTTTGATGCGGCGGATGCCGGCTGAGCTGGATTCTTCTTTGATAATTTTGAACTTTTTACCGTCTTCGGCCAACTGTGAAGTGTGGTCAACATGTGGCCCGCCACAGATCTCAAAGCTGAACGGTTTGTCGGCTCCGTCAGCAATCATTTTGTAGACCTTTACAGCATCACCATATCTGTCACCGAATTGCCCCAACGCGCCCATTTCATCAATGGCGGCTCTAGTCGGATATTCCTGGAATGAAACCTTCAAGTCCTTGTTTATTTGTTCATTAACGATATCTTCAACTTTTTTAATCTCTTCGAGTGTCATTTTTTGCGGATGGGTGAAATCAAAGCGCAACCGCTCTTCGGTGATATTGGAACCGTTCTGGATAACATGGTCACCTAGCACATCACGCAAGGCCTGGTACATCAGATGAGTAGCTGTGTGGTATTTCTTGTGCTGCATTGTGTGGCCACCCAAACCACCTTTAAAGACGCCTTTGCTAGCAGTTTGAGAACGTTGGCGCTGTTCAGCCATGAGCTTTTCAAATTCGTGATCGGCATTTTCAGCCAGGTCGATGTCGTTTTTGAAGGCTTCTTCTTTGCTGAGTTCAACCGGGAAGCCATAGGTGTCGTAGAGTTTGAAGATGACTTCGCCAGTAACTTGCTTGCCGGCCAAGCGGCCGAATTCGTTGATACCTTTGCGGAGGGTTTGGCGGAAGACTTTTTCTTCTTTGACTAGGACGTCAATGACCTTGTCGCGGTTGGCAGCGACCTCTGGGAAATCCTCCTTGTAGAGGTCGGTGATGACCGGTACGACCTGCTCGAGGAAGTTCTGCTCAATACCAAGTTCGAAGGCAAAGCGGATAGCCCGGCGCAGCAGCCTGCGCATGACGTAACCCTGCTCCTTGTTACTGGGCACGACTCCGTCAACGGCTAAGAAAGTCGCGACGCGCAAGTGGTCGGCAATCACGCGCATGCTTTCAGTGTGAGACTCATAATTCTTACTGGAAATTTCTTCGAGCTTGGTGATAATCGGTTGTAACAGGCTGATTTTAAAGACGTCAGACGAGTTCAGTTGGGCGGCGGCAATCCGTTCCAGGCCACCGCCGAAGTCAACGTTCTGCTTGGGTAATTTGTCGAAGCCGTTGGCTGTCTTGATGTACTCCATAAAGACACTGTTGCCGATTTCCAAGAACCGACCGCAATCGCAATTGGGGTGGCAATGCTCTCCGTACTTGGTGTCGTGCTCGATGAAGTCGAATTCGTAAAAGACCTCGCTGTCAGGGCCACCGGGTTCGCCCACAGGCATGTCATCAATCTGGCCAGCCCTACACCACCAGTTCTTGCTGGCATTATAATAAAAGATCCGGCCGCCTTGCATGCCCTTGGTGTAACCATCAGCTTCAGACCCGATATCAACCTCTGTTGCATCAATGTTTTTTTCATTAAACAGGCGTTTCCAAATCTGTCCGCTCTCGGTGTCCTTGGGTATATTGTGCGATTCGTCACCAATGAAGCAAGTTACATACAGTTTCTGCGGATCAAGACCAACAGTATCCGTCAAAAACTCCCAGAACCATGGCAGCTGTTCTTCTTTGAAGTAGTCACCGAGCGACCAGTTGCCAAGCATCTCAAAGAAGGTAGTGTGACGGTTGTCACCAATTTCTTCTATGTCCTGAGCCCGCAGGCAGGTCTGTGAATTTACCAGCCTCTTCCCTTCTGGATGATTCTCTCCTAACAGATAAGGAATTAACGGCTGCATACCGGAGCCGGTAAATAATGTAGTCGGATCGTTATAGGGCACTAACTGGGCGCGCGGGATCACCTTGTGGCCACGCTCCACAAAAAAATCCAAATACGCCCGCCGAATCTCCTGTGCTGTCATCTGTTAAGTATAGCAAGTAATTGACTTTTTTGAGTATTTATTGTAATGTTCTATAATGATCCCCTTACGCAGCTCGTATGAAGTACGAACGGGTGACATTGACATGGCATGTATTACCTTAAGTTTAGCCAGTAGGAATTTAGCTGGTGGTTATTACGATCCTCAAGAAAGTCCCAATAGATACGATAGACTTCAAAACTATCTTGGGAGACAGGTCGTTGATAGTGACAATCCTGATAAAATCACACGAGTTAAATTAGGGCCAGTTCAGAGGTTTTGGTTAAAAAGAGCTATTCGGTATGTGGGCAGCAATAAGGATGCCATTATCGGTGCGGATGCTGATCCAGAAGCAATCAGTGGCATCAATGCAATTACAATGGCAACCTCAAGTCTTTATAAGCAAATCTGCGGTGAGCCCTTGCCTGCAAGTCTAACTGAGGATGCCGCCGCCGAGGATGTGGTCGGCGTCGTAGAGAACGACGGATTGGCCGGCCGCTAGGCCGCGCTGAGGTTCTTTAATAGTCAGTCTTTTGGCTTTTAGAACACAGGGTACAAGTGGACCGCGGTAGCGGAGACGGGCTTGGTATTTTTTATCTTCAACCGGTTTATCGTTAACCCAGTGTAAGTCTTGAAGCGTAATTTCTTTTGACCAGAGGTCTTTGTCGTCAAGGTCGGTTGTCACATAGATGGTATTGGTTTTGATATTTTTATGCGTGACGTAATAGGGTAGGCCGCCGCCGACGTTGAGGCCGTGGCGTTGGCCGATGGTGTAGAAGATAGCGCCGTCGTGCTGACCGATTTCCCTGCCCTGCTGGTCGATGATAGGGCCGGGTTTTTGTGGGCCGAGCTCATGAAGCAGGAATTCCTTGATACCGACCTGGCCAACGAAACAGATACCCTGACTGTCTTTTTTGTCGGCCGTGGCTAAGTTAAGTTTTTTGGCCAGTTTTCTAACTTCTACTTTGTGTAAATCACCGATTGGCATCAGGCTTTTTTGCAGAGCAGCTTCGGTCACGCGGTAGAGGAAGTATGATTGATCCTTGGTCTTGTCCAGACCGGCATATAGCTTGCCATCCTTGACGCGAGCGTAGTGGCCGGTGGCGATTAGGTCGGCACCATCTTCCAGGGCGGTTTCCAGGAA
>CAZCXO010000035.1:0-6691 GCA_964502645.1 uncultured Candidatus Saccharibacteria bacterium | reverse complement strand
CAGGGCCGTTCACAACGAAGGCTTACAGGGGCATCTGGTCATCGGCCACACCCGCTGGGCCACCCACGGCTCACCGACCATCACTAATGCCCACCCACAGACTAACCAGGCCGGTACGATCTCAGTCGTGCATAACGGCATTATTGAGAACTTCGCCGAAATCCGCGCCAAGTTAGAGACCGAGGGTTACAAGTTCGTATCGCAGACCGATACCGAGGTCGTCCCCAACCTGATCGATTATTACACCAAGCAGCTCGGCTCATTGGAAGCCGGTTTTAAGGCCGCGCTCAATGATGTCCGCGGCGCCTATTCGATTGTGGCCATCTCAGCCGATGATCCGGAAACCCTCTACGCTGCTCGCCTGTCCAGCCCGCTGGTCATCGGTGTGGGTAAGCACGAGAATTTCCTGGCCTCTGACCCGGCCGCTATCATGGCCCACACCAAGAAAGTCATTTACCTAGAAGATTACGACATTGCTGTCATCACCCGTAACAGCGTCCACGTCCAGAATCTCAAGAAAGCCAAGCCGGTCCAGCCCGAAGCCGAGCTACTTGATTACGACAACGAACAGGCCTTGCTTGGTGACTATCCCAACTTCATGCTTAAGGAAATCTTCGAGGCGCCGGCCACTATCCGCTCAGCGACGTTGGGCCGAGCTGTCGCCGACCGCAACGTCGTTAAGCTCGGTGGTCTGGAGGCTGTACTCGGCCAGCTCAAATATATCGACCGTATCGTTATCGTTGCCATGGGCACGTCTTACTACGCCGGCCTGGTCGGCGAGTACTTGATAGAAGAACTAGCCGGCATTCCTGTCGAGGTCCAGTTGGCCAGCGAGTTCAATTATCGTAAGGAGCCGTTTTCGCGCAGCACTGCCCTCTTGGTGATTTCACAGTCCGGTGAAACCGCCGACACCATCGCCGCCCTCAAGAAAGTCGAGGATTATGGTGTGCTGAGGCTAGGCATAGTCAATGCTGTCGGTAGTACTATCGCCCGCATGACCGACGCTGGTGTCTACTGCCACGCAGGGCCGGAAAAAGCCGTCGCCAGTACCAAAGCCTTTATCGCCCAGATCACGGTGTTGATGCTGATCGCATTGCACCTATCCAACGGCAGTACTAAGCGCTTTAAGCCCCTGCTCGAAGAACTACAGAACCTGCCGGCCAAGGCCCAGGCCGTGCTGGATCAGGCCGACGATATCAAACGTATAGCTGAAAAGTACGCCAAAAGCCGTGACTTCCTGTTCATCGGCCGCCATTACGCCTTCCCGGCCGCCTTAGAGGGTGCCCTCAAGCTCAAGGAAATCTCCTACATGCACGCCGAGGGTTACGCCGCTGGCGAAATGAAACACGGGCCGCTAGCCATGATCGACAAGAACTTCCCGACCCTGGCCTTCGCGACTGATTCGCCGCTGATTGATAAGACCTATTCCAATATTCAGGAAATCAAGGCCCGCGGTGGCCCGGTCGTGGCCGTAGCCACTGAGGGCAACAAAGACATAAAGAAGCTAAGTGACGATATCATTTATATCCCTAAGACCCCGCCCGAAACCCAGGCGATGCTCCAGGCCGTCGTCGTCCAGCTATTCGCTTACTACATCGCCACCGCCCGCGGCTACGACGTCGACCACCCCCGCAACCTCGCCAAGTCAGTCACCGTCGAATAGCTACTTATTGTTAAGCCGTTTGCTGACATCGCCGACTTTCTGCGACAATTCTTTACGAGCTACCAAAATACCATTTGGCGTATTTACTACCACGATATTATCTAGACCGATCACGGCGATAGGTTTACCATCATCAGAATAGATAAATGAATTCTTGACGTCTTCTACTTCAACAGAATCACCTTTCAAGTGGTTACCTTGATCGTCACTGGTGACGACTTTTGACAAATCACTGAATGAACCAAGATCCATCCAGTCAAAAGTTGCCGGAATAACCAACAGGTCAGGAACTTTTTCAATCAAGGCATAGTCGATAGCAATTGGTTCAAAAGACAGATAAACCGTCTCATAATTCTCCGGTGAGGTCGCCAACAGTTTCTGGTAATGGTCAGCCAAGTCGGGCGCGTATTTTTTCATGCTGTCCAAAAACGTTGACAACGAGCCGAGGAAATAGCCGCAATTCCAGAGATAACTACCGCTCTTGAGATATGTCTTGGCGGTCGCGTAATTCGGTTTTTCTTTGAATGAGCTGACATTATAGGTAAAGGCCTGGCCATCAAGCAACTCGCCTTTTTCAATGTAACCGAAGCCGGTAGCTGGTTGATCAGGTTCAACGCCTACCAGGACTATACGGTTTTCCTTGGCAGCCACAGTCTCAGCCAAGTGAAAACTATTAACGAAACCAGCGTTGTCTCGGATATAGTGGTCGGCATGTATAAAGCCGATGACTTCTTGATCGTCATGCTGGTGGCTGATCTGGGCCAGGGCCGCGACGATGCAATTGGCAGTACCACGGCGGCCAGGCTCAACGATTAAAGCTGTTTCGGGCAAGTCAGCCAGCTGTTCACGAACATGTTCAATGTGGCTTTCTTCGGAAACAACGTAGACCTTGTCTGTCAATCGGCGGGCGCGGTCGTAGGTCTGTTGCACTAATGATCGACCGTCGCCATTGATCTTGAGCAGGTGTTTGGGATAGTCTGGCGTCGACAGCGGCCACAGCCGTGTCCCCGACCCCCCAGCAATAATCACAATAATCATCATCTAATATTACCAAATACGAGCTGAACCGACATCAGTTACAATAGAGCTATGTCATTTGGGACGATTTTTAAGGCCTACGATGTCCGCGGTAAAGTCGGTAGTGAGTTGACGCCGAAGGTCGCCAAAAGGATTGGCCGCGCTTATGGACAGTGGTTGCCTAAGCAAGGTTCTGTCGCTGTCGGCCGCGATATGCGTCCGGATTCCCAGGAGTTAGCCTCAGCCTTGATTGAAGGCTTGCGAGAACAGGGCCGCGAGGTCTGGGATATTGGCGAGGTTACCAGCGATATGATTTACTTCGCTGTTGGTAAGTTCGATTTGGCCGGCGGCGTGGTGGTGACAGCCAGCCACAACCCAGGCGAATATAATGGCATCAAGTTCTGCCGCGAAGAAGCCCAAGGCGTAGCCGAGGACACCGGCCTGCTCGAAGTCCGTGACCTGGCCAAAGCCGATAATTTCACGCCAGCGGCCCGATCTGGCAAACTGATCGAAAAAGACATTGTCGAAGCCTGGGTCGACCATGTGCTGGACTTTATTGATGCAGACAAACTCAAGCCGTTGAAAATCATTGTTGACGCCGGCAATGGTATGGCTGGTAAGATTTTTCCCGAACTCGAACCACATCTGCCTTTCGAAGTTACTGAGCTTTACTTTGAGCTGGATGGTACTTTTCCAAACCATATCGCCAACCCACTGGAACCTAAGAACTTAGTAGACATCCAAGCCGCTATCAAGAAAGACAAGGCTGATGCTGGCGTAGCTTTCGACGGTGACGGGGACAGGGCTGTCCTGCTTGACGAGAAAGGCCAGTCACTTAGTGGCACTGTCCTGACAGCCCTGCTGGCCGATTATTTCCTCAAGTTATATCCGGGTGAAACCATCCTGCATAACGCTATCTGCGGCCAGGCCGCCGTCGAAACCATCAAGAGGGCCGGCGGCAAGCCGGTACGGACCCGGGTTGGCCATTCATTCATCAAGAATGATATGCGTACCCATCAGGCGCTGTTTGCAGGTGAACATAGCGGCCATTTCTATTTCCGTGATAATTACATGGCTGACAGTGGCCTAATCGCGGTCGTCATCGGCTTGTCCATCCTGAGCCAAAGCGGTCAAAAATTATCCAAGCTGGTCGAACCGTACCGAAAAGCCTATGTCCAAATCCCGGAGACAAACTTCGAAGTCGAAGACAAAGCCGCTATGCTCAAGAAAATTGCTGCCGAATTCCCCGATGACGAGACCGATTGGCTCGATGGCTTGACAGTCAGTTTTCCAGATGCTTGGTTCAACGTCCGGCCGAGTAATACTGAGCCGTTATTGCGCCTGAACGCGGAAGCTAGGAACCAAGCCGCGCTTGACAGCCTGGTCAACCGAGTCAAAGCACTGATAACTTCTTAAAACTGATATACTAGGGCATATGAAAATCGTCGTTACGGGCGGCGCCGGCTTTATCGGGTCGAACTTCGTCCACTATGTTTACCGCGAGCGCCCCGACTGGCACATCACAGTCTACGACAAGCTGACCTACGCCGGCAACAAAGCCAATCTCGCCGGTTTGGATGAAGGTCGAGTGGCTTTCGTACAAGCTGACATCTGCGACGAAGAAGCTATTAACCGTGCTGTTAAGGAATGCGATGCCGTGGTGCACTTCGCGGCCGAATCGCATAATGACAATTCCCTTCACCAAGCCTGGCCGTTCGTCCAGACCAATCTGATTGGTACCTACCAGATCCTGGAAGCCGTGAGATTAAATAAGAAACGCTTGCACCATGTCTCAACCGACGAGGTTTACGGCGACTTAGCGTTGGATGACCCAGCCAAGTTCACGCCGGACACCGCTTATAATCCGTCAAGCCCGTACTCCAGCACCAAGGCCGGATCCGACTTGTTGGTCCGGGCGTGGGTGCGCAGCTTTGGCGTGCAAGCTACGATTAGTAACTGTTCGAATAATTATGGCCCATACCAGCACGTTGAGAAGTTCATTCCACGTCAAGTAACAGAAATCATCGAGGGGCGGCGACCCAAGTTATACGGCAGCGGCGTCAACGTGCGCGATTGGATCCATACCGAGGACCATTCTTCCGGCGTCTTGGCAGTGCTCGAAAAAGGCAAGATCGGTGAAACCTACTTGATTGGGGCTGACGGCGAGAAAAACAATCAGGAAGTCGTTGAACTGATTCTGGAACTGATGGGCAAGCCGAAAGATGATTATGAGCACGTCAACGACCGGCCCGGTCATGACCTGCGTTACGCGATCGATGCCACGAAGTTGAAAAACGAGTTGGGTTGGCAGCCAAAATGTACTGACTTTCGCCAAGGTCTGGCTAACACCATTGAGTGGTACAAGCAGAACGAGGCCTGGTGGCGACCGCAAAAGGCCGAAACCGAAGCCAAATATCAGGAGTTGGGTCGATGAGCAATCTAGCGGTGCGAGAGACCGAATTGCCAGGCATGTTCGTAGTAGACCTGGTGCTGCATGGTGATAGCCGGGGCTGGTTCAAAGAGAATTATCAGCAGGAGAAGATGGAGGCACTCGGTTTACCCCACTTTGAGGCTGTCCAGAATAATTTCTCATACAATGCCGAGCGCGGCGTCACCCGCGGCCTGCATGCCGAGCCCTGGGAAAAGTTTATTTCGCTGGCTAACGGCAGGGTCTTTGGCGCCTGGGTCGACCTACGTCAAGGCGATTCATTCGGCAAGGTCTTTACGATGGAAATCACGCCCGAGAAAGCCGTCTTCGTGCCGCGCGGTATCGCCAACGGTTACCAGACGCTCGAAGAGAATATCACCTATACTTACTTGGTCAACGCCCACTGGTCGCCGGATGCCAAGTATGCCTCCGTTAATTTGTTTGATCCGGCACTTAAAGTTCAATGGCCGATTCCGGAAGCCGAGGCCATCGTGTCCGACAAGGACCGCGACAATCCGTTATTAAAAGATGTCACGCCGATGGAGTTTTAAATGGATGATTCAAGTATCTTCGTCGTCGGTGCCAACGGCCAGTTAGGCAAGGCCCTGCAGGCCAAATATCCCGGGGCGCAGAGCGCTGACATCGAAGAGTTGGACATAACCAATACGGAATCAGTCGCTAACTTCGATTGGAGCAAGACTAAGATTTTGCTGAATGCCGCCGCATATACCAACGTAGACGGAGCTGAGACAGACGAAGGCCGTGTAGCCGCCTGGCGGGTCAATGCCACGGCTGTTGGTAATTTGGTACGGGCGGCTTTGAAACATGACCTTATTTTGGTGCATGTCTCAACAGACTACGTCTTTGATGGGACTAAAGCACCGCATACCGAGGACGAACCGCTCAGCCCTTTGAGTGTCTATGGACAGAGCAAGGCCGCCGGTGATCTCACTGTCAGCCTGGCGCCCAAGCACTATCTGCTCCGCACCAGTTGGGTGATTGGCGATGGGCCGAACTTCGTCCGGACGATGTTAGGTCTCGGCCAAACGGGCGTGGCGCCGACGGTGGTGGCTGACCAGGTCGGACGATTAACTTTCACAGGCGAGCTGGTCCGTGTCATTGACCACCTGCTGACCAACCAGGCTGCGTTCGGCACCTACAACATCACTGGCGGCGGCGAGCCGGCCAGTTGGGCCGAGATTACACGTGAGATTTTCAAGGCGGCCGGTTACAATTTAGAAGTGACTGATACCACGACCGCCGAATACTACGCCGGCAAGGACGACATCGCGCCACGGCCTTTGCAAAGCGCTTTTGACCTTAGCAAGATCCAGGCCACCGGTTTTGAGCCCAAGGACTGGCGCGAAGACCTAAAGGCCTATGTGGCCAAGGAGGCAGCATGAAAGGTATTATCCTGGCCGGCGGTTCCGGCACCCGGCTTTATCCAATTACCAAGGGTATCTCTAAGCAGATTATGCCGATTTATGACAAGCCGATGATCTATTATCCGCTTAGCACGTTGATGAAGGCCGGTATCCGTGACATCCTGGTAATCACCACGCCTGACGACAAGCCACAGTTCC
>CAZCXO010000034.1:0-6909 GCA_964502645.1 uncultured Candidatus Saccharibacteria bacterium | reverse complement strand
TTCATCCATGGAAAATGCCATTTTTACTGATACGTGGTCGACGCCGTATGGCTCGCCGGATAAATCAAATTGCCCTTCAGCCGGGTATGGCCGAGCTGATTCAGAAACTACACAATGAGGGCCATAAATTATTTATTAGTAGCTCAAACAGCAAGGGCAACATCAAGCATTTCTTGAATAGGCATAATCTAGCCCAATACTTTACGGGACTTTACGGTGAGGCAGGTATCTGGGGCAAAGCCAGACTGCTTAGGAAGGTAGTTAAAGTAAATAAACTTGATACTGCACAAACCTGGTACGTCGGCGACGAAGTCCGCGATATTTCGGCCGCCCATGAGGCCGGCCTGCTCATCGTCAGTGTCACTTGGGGCTTTAACAGCGCCAAAGTCCTGGCTGAACACAAGCCGGACCAGCTGGCGGAAACGCCGGTCCAACTCCTGAAGTTGCTACAATAGGGACATGGCATACACGAGGGAAAGGGCGCCGGCCTACCGGCCGGGCCAGACTGAGGCGTTTAAGTTAAGCCGGTCCAAGATCGAGCTGTTCATGCAGTGTCCGCGCTGTTTCTGGCTGGATGCTCGGCTCAAGATCAAGCGGCCGAGTGGCCCGCCGTTCAACATCAACAAGGCGATTGACGAGCTGTTTAAGAAGGAATTCGACCGCCACCGGGCCGCCGGCACGCCGCATCCGTTGATGACAGACAACCAGATCAAGGCCATACCGTACCAGCACGCTGACCTCGACAAATGGCGCCATAATTTTACCGGCGTGGCTGCCGTGCATGAGCTGACCAACCTGTACATTTTCGGCGCCATCGACGATGTCTGGGCCAATGACGCCGGCGAATTGATCGTGGTCGACTATAAAGCCACCGCCAAGAATTCCGAAGTCACCATCGACTCTGATTGGCAGATCAGTTATAAGCGTCAGCTCGAGGTCTACCAATGGCTGCTGCGCCAGAACGGCTTTACCGTCAATGATACTGGCTACTTCGTTTACACCAACGCCCAGCTGGATCCTGATGGCTTCGGAGACAAACTGGAATTCTCTACCAAGGTTATCCCATACCTGGGCAATGACGCCTGGATCGAACCGACCTTGGCAAAGATAAAAGCCTGCTTGGATTCAGACGATATGCCGCCGGTCGGCGAGGCCGCCATGGGCGGCCCCTGCGACTTCTGCACCTACGCCCGCGCCCGCACCGAACTGACCCTCAAGCACATCAGATAGTTGCGAAATATAAAAATCCATTGTATATTAAATCTTAATATGGCTATTAACTCTCGGAATTATATTGATCGTTGTGTAGAGGCGGTAGAATCCTTGAACATTGATGAATTGAGTCAGCTGCAACCAGGACCTGAAATAGGGCGGGGAAATCAATTTGCTATGAGACAGCTGGGAGTATTAAGCGTTTTCGGCACCAATGTCCATAGCGGTCTAAAAATACCAAACCATGGTTTTGATGCTTCAACCATTAGGCTTCAATTGGAACTTGAGGCAATTGAACTGCTGTTAAGCCAAATGCCCGAACATTCAGAAAAGGTTCCACAATATATGACCTTGTTAGCTATCGAGGGAGAAGACAATGCAGTTGCTATCTTGACAGAAGATGCCTCGCAAGGCGGAAGTTTATCAGTGAATAGCGCAAGTTCTCTTATATACACTTCACAACGAGCTTTATCAATCAAAAAGGCTTTTAAACATGTCACTGGAACAAGAGTTGAAATGGATGACATCGATCATTCATTTGCTTTTCTGGTAGGTGATGATGAAAGGTTTTTGGATTTCACTCCGCCACCTGTTAGAAAAACTACGTCATTGAAAGACAATGACGTTGCTCATCGAATATATAGGTTAGTCGAAGATAAGAAATTGTCGGTCACTGTTAGTCCAGAATCACCACTAGGCCAATCGTTCGCGCGCCAATAGCAGATACACATCTGATTTAAGCTACTCATTGTATAATTGCTAGCATGCTAGATATTCAGTTCATTCGGGATAATCCGGAGTTGGTAGCCGAGAAGTCCAGGCAAAAGGGTTACGACGTTGATATTACCCAGTTGCTTGGCTTTGATAAGGAGCGGCGTGAATTATTGCGGCAGGCCGAGGACCTGCGCCGACAGCGTAACGAATTGACTGAGCAGACCAAGGGCCACGCCTCCACGGCGGCTAAACTAAGCGAGGAACAGATCCGCCGCGGCCGCGAGCTGCGTGACAATGTCAATGACGCCGAACAAAAGCTAGCGAGCATTAATATGCAGTTCCAGGACCTGCTCAAGTCGGTGCCCAACCTAATTCCAGATGATACGCCAGAGGGTGGGGAAGAAAACAACCGCGAAGAGAAAAAATGGGGCAAGCCTCGGCAGGATGAGGTCAAGGACCATCTGACTTGGGGCGAACAGCGCGGGCTGATTGACTTCGAACGCGGTGCCAAAGTAGCTGGCAATAAATTCTATTTCTTGAAAGGTGGTCTTGTTCAGCTGGAGCTGGCCGTTATCCAATTTGGCCTTCAACTAGCCAGCAAGCATGGCTTTACACCGATAACTGTGCCACACATGGTTAACCACCGCACCATGACAGGTACCGGCTATTGGGCACGCGGCGAAGAAAAGCAAGAATATAAAATTGAGGACGAAGACCTTTATCTGATAGCTACCGCTGAAATTCCAATCACCGGTTATCATGCAGACGAGATCCTTGACAGCAAAGCGCTGCCCTTGCTATATGTCGGTTTAAGCCCAGCATATCGCAGGGAAGCTGGCGCCTATGGCAAGTACAGCCGAGGACTGTACCGGGTGCACCAGTTCAATAAGTTGGAGCTTTATGTTTTCTGCAAACCGGAAGATAGCGAACAATGGCACCAGAAACTGGTCGCGTTGGAAGAAGAACTTTGCCAGGCGCTTGAGATACCGTATCGATTAGTCCGGATCGCCGCTGGTGACCTCGGACTTCCCGCGTACAAGAAATTTGATATAGAATACTGGAGCCCGGCCGATAAAGGCTACCGCGAGCTTATGAGCTGTTCAAATATAACTGACTATCAGGCTCGACGGCTCAACATTCGCTACAACAATGCTGGAAAGATTGAACTCGTCCATACCCTCAATGGCACGGCGGCGGCCTTTAGCCGGATTTGTATCGCGCTGATTGAGAATCACCAAACAAGTGATGGTCACCTGAAAACCCCTGATGCACTACAGCCATTCATGGCTGGCAGCACAGAAATCTGATCAGCGTATAATAGATCATATGATCCAGAAATTTGAGATCCAGGCTACTCATGCCGACGTCGATGATGAACTCAGAAAATATATCCGTACGAAAATCGGCGGGCTGGATAGATATATCTCGCGCCACTCACGAGCTAGCGCCCATGCCGAGGTTCATTTAAAGGAGAACAAGCATACCAAAGGTACTGACCGCAGCCGTTGCACAGTCACCTTGCATCTGCCGCATGAGACCATCATAGTTAAGGAAAAAGCCCCAAACCTATATGCGGCGGTTGACATCGTCGAGACCAAACTTAAGATTCAGCTCAAGAAGTACAAAGATATGCATGAAAATGGCAAGATGCACCGGCATCTCTTCGCTCGCTTTCGAAGGCGAAAACAGGTATAATTGGTCGTAATTCGTCGATATGTAACAGGGAGACGTGGTTAGTTAATGAATATTGTATTCAGGAAAATTCTGGGTGATCCGCAGGCGCGCGCCGTCAAACGGCTACGCAAGCGGACCAAGGGCATTAATGAATTGGCCGACAAATACCAGAAGATGACCGATAAGCAGCTGCGCGAACAGACCGATGTGCTCAAGAAACGACTCAAGAAGGAAACACTGGACCAGATTCTGCCAAATGCGTTTGCAATCGTCAGAGAAGCGGCCACCAGAACACTCAAGCAGCGGCATTTCGATGTCCAGTTGATCGGCGGTATGGCGTTGCATGAGGGCAGCGTGGCCGAGATGAAGACCGGCGAAGGTAAGACCTTAGTGGCAACGTTGTCGGTCTATCTCAATGCGCTCACAGAGAAGGGCGTCCATGTCGTGACGGTCAATGACTACCTGGCCCAACGTGACGCCGGCTGGATGGGCCAGATATATGACTTTCTGGGTCTGAGTGTCGGCGTGATCATAGGCGGTGAACCAACCGGCATCAGCTATGTTTATGACTCTGGCTACACCAACACCGAGCACGACGATGAACGGTTCCGCCACCTTCAACCATCCAGCCGGCAGGATGCGTATAACGCTGATATAACCTATGGCACGAACAATGAGTTCGGCTTCGACTACTTGCGTGACAACATGGTGCGCGAAGAAGACCAGCTGCGGCAACGCGACCTGCACTATGCCATCGTCGACGAGGTCGACTCGATTCTGATTGATGAGGCCCGGACACCGTTGATCATCAGCGCGCCGAGCGTGGTCAGTGGCAACGCTTATGCCCAGTTCGCCCGGGTGGTACGCCAACTAAGCAAAGATAAGCATTTTGAGACTGACGAAAAGCGTAAAACAGTCATCTTAACAGATGCTGGTGTTGAGAAGATCGAGAAGGTTTTGAGTTTGGATAATTTATACGGTTCGGAAAATATCCGGACGATTTACCACTTACAGCAGGCACTGCGAGCTTATGCGCTATTCCATCGCGACAAGGATTACGTGGTGACCAACGACGGCGAAGTCGTCATCGTCGATGAGTTCACCGGCCGGCTGCTAGCCGGGCGGCGTTATAACGAGGGGCTGCACCAGGCCATCGAGGCCAAGGAGGGCGTCGAGGTTCAGGAAGAATCGATGACGCTGGCCACGATTTCGTTCCAGAACTACTTCCGTCTCTACGAGAAGCTAGCCGGTATGACCGGTACGGCGATGACTGAAGCCGAAGAATTCCACCAGGTCTATAAGCTCGATGTAGTCGAAGTACCGTCCAACAAGCCGGTGGTCCGGATTGACCGTTCAGACCGGATTTACCGCACCGAACAGGCCAAGTTCAAGGCCATAGCCCGCGAGGTCCAGACCCTGCACACCAAGGGGCAGCCAGTTCTGATTGGTACCGTTTCAATCGAGAAGAATGAGGCCCTCGGCAACCTGCTGAACAAAGTCGGTGTGCCGCACCAGGTCCTGAACGCCAAGAACAATGAGCGCGAGGCCAAGATTGTCGCCCACGCCGGTGAAAAAGGCGCTGTGACGCTGGCGACCAACATCGCCGGCCGCGGTACCGACATCGTGCTTGGAGAAGGCGTCAAGGAGCTGGGCGGATTGTTCGTGCTCGGTTCCGAGAGGCATGAGTCGCGCCGGATTGATAACCAGCTGCGCGGCCGGTCTGGCCGTCAGGGCGATCCCGGCGTGACCCAGTTCTTCGTCAGTACCGAAGACGACCTGATGCGCATCTTCGGCGGAGACCGGATCAAGGGCGTCATGGCCAGGCTCAATGTCAACGACGACATCCCGATTGAGAACCGCCTGATCAGCCGTTCCCTGGAAGGTGCGCAGAAGAAGGTTGAAGGCTACCACTTCGATAACCGTAAGGCCGTCGTGCAATATGACGATGTCATGAACCGCCATCGTAAGGCTATTTACGCCATGCGCCGCGAAATCCTGAAGTCCAAGGCCATCAGTAAACGGATCAAGGCTTTTATTGAGGAAATGGCTCACTATCTGGCGACATCACCGATGGTAACGACCGACCAGTTCGAAGATATGGTAAGGGAAGTATTCCCGTTTGATGAGACCACGCTAGACCGGCTGTTTGACGCCGACGCCGATAAGTTCGAACAGGTGCTTAAGACCGAGGCCGCCGAGCTGTATGCCGCGCGCGAAACGGCCTTCACCAAGGAAGTCATGCACAAGGTAGAACGCGACATTTACTTACAGGTATTGGACAATCTCTGGATGCAGCACCTCGAGAATATGGACCACTTACGTGAGGGCATCCACTGGATGAGCGTCGGCCAGCAGGATCCGCTGGTCGAATACAGGCGGCGCGGCCAGTTATTATTCGACGACATGCAACTGACACTGCGGCATGATGTGCTGATGCACCTGTTCCATGCCCAACCGGTTTCAGCCGAGGAACTGGAACGGGCTACGGAGACCGACTTGACGCGTGCCGCCCGCGGCTCGGTTGACAATGCTTCGCAGATTACTACGGCCGAAACTGAGTTCGAAGCCACAGACTTCACTGATAAAAAAACCAGCCAAGCCGCCAAAAAGAAACAGACCTCCACCCGCAAGAAGGCCCGCAAGTCCGAGCGCCAACGCAAGAAAGCCGGCAAACGAAGGCGGAAATAGTGCGCCATACCGTCAACGAACTGCTTTTGAGTAATGGCAGCCGTGGTCTGTTGATCCACATTCCCGGCGCGAGTGTCATGACCTTCGATTTCAACTTCCGGGCGGGAGAGTATCTGGTCGAACCGGCCAAATGGGAGGTGCCGCATCTGATGGAGCATGTCCTGCTGGGCGCCAATGAGCTGATCCCCAAAGCCCGTGATTTTCAGGCTGAACTGGAAAAAAACGGCGCATATTCGAACGCCACCACTGGCGTTTACGACATCACTTACGAAGCTGAATGCGCCGACTTTGAATGGGACCGAGTGATAGGCCTACTGCTGTTGGCGATTACCAAACCGTTATTCCTAGAAGAAGAATTCAAAGCCGAATTCGGTAACGTCCAGGAGGAAATGGTGGCCCGCAGCAATAACCACTTCCGCCGTCTTAGCCTGACCATGCGCGAAGCCTTGGGTCTGATCGCTAAGACTGATGGTGAAAGGCTAGAACTGATGCAGGGCGTCAATGTCGATGATGTGCGTGAACATTACCACCGGACTCACAACACACCTAATCTGCGGTTCGTAATCGCCGGCAACCTGTCGGCGGGGCGCCGCGCCACCATCACCAAACTGCTGGAGAACC
>CAZCXO010000033.1:0-7055 GCA_964502645.1 uncultured Candidatus Saccharibacteria bacterium | reverse complement strand
TGGCCGATGTGCATGGCCTTAAACGGGTTCGGGTCACCGAACTCAACTAATACCTGCTGGCCCTGCAGATTTTGGCTTGGTTTGGCCTGTGCGGCCTTTAATAAAGCCTGGTCGTTTAATTTGAAGTTCAGGAATCCTGGCCCGGCCACGGTAATCTCACTGACCTGTTCCTTTAGTGATGCCCGTAGTTTTTCTGCCAGGGCGTCGGCGATCTCGCGTGGCGGTTTCTGGAGCTGTTTGGATAGCTGCAGCGCCACATTGGTGGCATAGTCGCCGAATTTCTCCTCTGGCCGGCTCAGCTCCGCCTCTGCCTCCGTCCCAAAGACGTCCTGGGCAGCCCTTTTAATCTGTTCCGCTAACTCAGCCTTCATTGCCTTAAGTTTACCAGACCTCTGGACTCCAGCTTTTTATATACCTGGTTAACTGCGGAGAGTTGGTAGAGCAGTGATTTCGTCGGCGTGGGACTCGAGTAAGTCAAAGTCGGCGCCACGGCCAAACAGGATCCATTCGCCGTGGCGTTTCATGACGTCGGCGTGACGGTGGTACCAGGTAGCATAGCGGTTGGTCACGTGGGAGCGCCACAACAGCTGCGGGAAGTCAGCGGTGACATGGTACCAGAGGTTCTCGCCGACGCCACGGCCTTGCAACGAGGCGGCCACCACCAGCTTATCCAGATAAGGCGTACCGTCTGCCAGCTTGGTCACGACGCCGAAGGCTTTAAGATCAGTCGTGTAATAAATCTTTTCAAAGCCCTGCTTGTCATAATCCAGCGGCAGTGGTTGCCCGAACACCCGCTCGACCAGCTTGGCCAAGTCGTCGAACACCTCGCTGATATCCGTGGTGATGGCGATCTTCGGACCTTTGCCCACGAATGTGCCCGACCCCTGGTCGGTCAGCAGCTCGGTCAGCAGCTCGGCCGGCTTGGTAATTGAGATGGCCGAACCGATTTCCAGCTGCTCCAGGATTGTCGCCAGTTCGCGCAGCTTGAGCGCCATGCCGCCGCTGACCGTGCCATCAGCGATCAGCCCCTCTATGTTGGAGATATCAATGCCGCTGATGAGCTCGTGCGCATCGGTGCCCTCGATCGGCTGCAGCACGCCGCCGGTCGGGCTCAGGCTGGTCATACGGTGCGGCCGCAGATCCGTCGCCAAGGCCCGGAAAATTGTATCGGCATTGATATTCAGGGTCTGGCCGGTCTCGGCATCGCTGGTCAGCGAATGGATCACCAGGACTTTGTGCTGGCTGGCTGCTTCAATGATTTTGTCAGTTTTAACAGAGGTGATTTCAGTTCCGACCAGGCCATGAGTAGTATCTCTTTTGGCCTTGAATAATTCCGCTGAGGACAGCGTTGCAGTATCGATGCCGTGATCCTGGAAAATCTTTACCAGGTAATCACTCAACTTAGTGAAAGTCTCGACGGCCAGTTTAAGTACTTTTTCATCTGTGTAGCGTTTGCCGTCGATGAACCTGGCCTCGAGATGTTGTGCCTCGGCTGCCTTGGTCAGCTGGGTGCCGCCGCCGTGGACCAGCACGACGTGGATATCGTGCTTAGTCAACTCGGCTAGGGCCTCGACCAGTTCCAAGACGGCCGCCTCGTCAGCCAGCAGCCCGCCGCCGACCTTTATCAGCAGCTGCCGCTGCGGCTCGAACCGCTGTAAATCCTTTAGGTACCGGTTGGTTTGTTTGGCAGGCAGGTCGCTGATTTTCATGTTCGGCTTTTCAGTACCTCGTCCAAAATGGCTATCGCCTTATCAACTTCTTGGGTTGTAGCCATCAATGGCGGCAGCAGCCGAATGACTGTGTCCTGGGTGCTATTTATATATAAGCCTTTTGCCAGACAGGCATCGGTAATCGGCCTTGAAGGCCGGTCCAGTCCCAGCCCGATCATTAATCCTTTTTGCCTGACCTCTGTTATACAGTTATATTTGGTAGCTAAATCAGCCAGTTTGGCAGCTAATAAATCACTCAGTTCTTTTACATTATCCTGAACTTCCGGAGTCAGGACTTTCTGTAGTGTCGCGATCGCGGCCGCGGTGATGACTGCCCCGCCGCCGAATGTGCTGCCATGCATACCCGGCTTGACCAGCGGCGCGACCTTGTCATTGACGACAGTGGCACCGATCGGCAGGCCGCTGGCCAACGCCTTAGCGGCTGTCATGATGTCCGGCTGTAAACCATACTGCTGGAAAGCGAATAATGAACCGGTCCGGCCGATACCGGATTGGACTTCGTCGACAATCAGCAGCAAATCATTGTCACTGCATAACTTTTTAATAACTTCCGCGTACTCGGGCGTGGCGATGTGGATGCCGCCTTCGCCTTGGACCAGCTCCAGCATGATGGCCACCGTCGATCCGTCGGCCGCTCGCTCCAAAGCCGCCACGTCATTGAAAGGTACGTGCACGAAACCCTGTAACTGCGGGTCAAAACCGCCCTTGATCTTACCCTGGGCGGTGGCTGCCATCGCCCCTGATGTCCGGCCGTGGAATGACCGTTCAGCCGTGATGATCATGTGCCGCTGGCCACGGCCGTACAGCTTGGCGAATTTAATGGCCGCTTCATTAGCTTCGGCGCCGCTATTGCTGAAAAAGACCTGGCCCGGGAAGCTGTTCTTGACCAATAATTTCGCCAACTCGCCCTGTTGCTCAGTGTAGAAAACATTCGGCACATGGATTAATTGTTCAACCTGGTACTTGACGGCCGCGACGACCTCAGGCGGCCGGTGGCCTAGATTTGACACCCCCCAGCCGGACAAAAAATCCAGATATTGCTTGCCATTTTCGTCATATATATAGCTGCCCTCGGCCCGGGTGATCTTAATCGGAAAACGCGCATAGGAAGGCAGGACGTATCGGTCAAATTCTTCTGGTTTCATTCCTCTCATTTTAGCAGCTCAGTCAGCGCTAGCTGACACAGAGAATATTGCATATTATGGCAAAAGTTAGCATAATAATTCTATAACCTATGGGAAATTTCTACGAACGGACTGGCTTGTCGGAACGAAAACTGGCAACCTATGATAGACCACTCAATGAAGGCTTTTCTCTCAAGAGACGGGCTGGCGGCTTAGCACTTGAATTCTTGAGCAGGGATTTGGCAAAAGTTGCCGCTAAACACGAGGGTTTAATCAAGGTACAGCGACCAGCCTCCCCTGAAAGAGAGACTGGGGTTACAAGCATTGCGCTGATAAAACGTACCGAGATTTTGCAGGCTGGGCGTACGGCTATGCTGGCTGGTATAACTGTTGGTGATGCAATTGAGACATTGCTGGAGGACATACCGGTCTTATTGGCCGATCGTGAATTATCATTTACAACAACATATGAAAGGGTGGACGAAACGAGTGATATCACATACATTTCGATAGAACCGGGTAGCGAAGGTCAGGAACTACTGCAAGAAAGGCGCAAGGCTTGGCGCACCTTAAATTCCCTGGTAGAGGAAGAGCGTGATGCACCAGGTAGGAACTTTTTGCGATGGGCAAACTATGTACCTAATTTGCATATTGTCCAAATCCACAACAAAGCTCCTGATACTGCTTTCGAGCTGGTGCGGGCCGCTATTGCCAAAAATCTACCGCTGGATGTCGAGTTGGCACCTGCGCTTAAAGATCCCTGGGCTACAGATTAATCAGCATAAGCATTTCAGGGATGCACGAGATGTTTGCCCAAAAAGCCAATTAAGTATATGATTAAGATATATAGGAGGGTTCATGTCTAGAACAGCGCAGGCTTTTTTGTATCTGATTTACTTTGCAATCCTGGCCGTTCTGGGCGGCTTTATTCTCCATTCGTTTGACAATAATTCGACTACCAGCAAACCCGCCAAACCGCCTGTCGTTGCTCGCCACGCCGCCCCTGCTCAACCAGCCCAACCCAAGACCAACTCCAAATCAAAACCCTCAGCCCCTAAATCAAGCCCAACACCAAGCACACAACCAAACGGTCTGGTCAACACCGGCCCCGGCGACCTGATTATCTTATTTGCGACTTCTACAATCATCGGTACCACCATCTATCAGTACAAACTGAGAGCAAACCCTTAGCTATTGCCTTGGCTTAGTGTTTGTCCTTATTATGATATTCTTAGAGTGTTTAACCGATTCCCATGGAAGATCAAAAGCCGCAAACACCCCCTGTTCAACCTCAGCCAAACCCTGCTCCCCAACCCGTTTATCCGCCAACCCCGACTTCACCAACCGTAACTCCTCCTTCGACCGCGACGCAGCCAACTGTGATGACGCGCGAACAGGTTGAAGCTGCGGCCAAAGCCGCCGATAAGGGCACGCGTATCAAGAAATTGTTGGTCTTGGTACCGCTAGTCCTGGTTTTGCTTGCCGGCGGCGTGTTCGCTTTGAGTCAAACCGGTCTATTACCCTTCTCCAGGTTCAAGACCATAACATATGACAATGGCCGAGGTGCTAAATTTCAGCTTAAATTCTACACGCATCATTCGGTAAAGGACGCGCCGGGTAATAAAAACGGATTACAAGAATTGGCTTCAAAGACCTCTGTGTCTGGACTCTATCCATTGGTCTTGGCCATTACCGATGGAGGCTCTAACCCATCATCAAGGATCCGCGATTGTGGCGCGCCATACACTTCGAGTGAAACGATCCACGTTCAGAATAAGCCAACCGGAAATAACGTTAACTTGTGCGCGATACAGCAGCAGGAATTAAATAAGACAATCGTTTATATCGGGATATTAAAGTCGGGGAGTAATTATTATGCCCTGTTGTTCACCCAAGATGTCGACTTCAACAAGCTTCTTAGCAACCCAGCTAGTGCCAAGGCGGGTTTGGCCAAGGCCGGCCTGGCTGATTACTCTGATGACATTAAGACCATTGCTGCTTCAGTCAAACCGCTGCCTTGAATCAGGTATCAGTTGTATTCAACGTTGATGTCGACGTAGTCTTTGCTGAGGTCGCAGGTGTAGACGGTTGCGTCACCATTACCAAGTTGTAGGCCGATTGAGATTTTCAGCTCGTCATCAGCAGGTGTATCGACATTAATGTCCAGTGTATCTTCTGTAATCGGCAGGCCAAGCGTACCGACGGCTTGGGCGATGCGACCCCAGTTGCCGGTCTTGCCATGGGCGGCCGTCTTGACCAACGGTGAATTGGCGACAGCGTAGCCAATGGCTTTGGCTTGGTCATAATCCTCTGCCCCGCTGACTTGGATCGTAACTAAAACAGTCGCACCTTCGCCGTCACGGACAATCATCAAGGCTAGGTCCAGACAGGCTTGTTTGAGAGTTTCCAGGAAAGTCTGGTAGTCGTCGTTTTCCTCTGTTAATTGGGTGTTGCCGGCCTGGCCGTTGGCCATCACCGCCAGCGTATCGTTAGTACTGGTGCAGCCGTCAACCGTAATCGAGTTGAAGGTCGTTTTGGCGGCTTCACGCAGGGTCTTGTCGAGCAGCTCCGGAGTGATTGACACGTCCGTGGTCAAGAAAGCCAGCATTGTCGCCATGTTCGGCTGCGTCATGCCCGACCCTTTGGCACAACCGCCGACCACGACTTTTTTGCCGCCGATTTCGCATTCATAAGCCACCGACTTCGGCTTGGTATCAGTCGTCATGATGGCCGTGGCGAAATCTTCGGCCGTGGAGTCATTATTGAAGGCTTGTTGAATGCCGCTCTCAACTTTGTCAATCGGCAGCTCTTTACCGATAATGCCGGTGGAAGCTACTAAGACTTCTTCGGATTTAATGTTTAATAGCTGGGCGGACTTGTCTGCCATCTGTTGGGCGTGCTGTTTGCCCTTTTCGCCGGTCATGCAGTTGGCATTGCCGCTGTTAACGACGATGGCTTGAATTTTGTGATCCTGGCAATATTTTTTGCTCAATTGGACCGGTGCGGCCTGGATGCTGTTCTGAGTGAAAATAGCTGCTGTGATCGCTGATGTTTCAGACCATAACAAGCCGATGTCAAGGCCGGCGACGGCTTTGATGCCAGCCGCGGCCGTGCCGGCCTTAAAGCCTTGGGCTACCAGTGCGCCGCCATCAATCTTGTTCATCGCAGCCCTGCTGTTTCGTCAAAGCCATACATCAGGTTAAAGTTCTGGACCGCCTGACCCGAAGCACCTTTGATCAAATTATCCAGCGTGGCAGTGATGACCAGCAGTTTCTGTTCAGGCGCGGCTGCGACATGGATCTGCAAGTCGTTAGTTCCAACCACTGTTTTCAGCTCTAATTCTTCATCGGGCTTCACGACCTGGATAAATGGTTTGTTGGCGTAGAATTCTTCGTATAACTTTTGGGCTTCGTCCTGAGGCATTGAGTCCTGTAGCGTCACGTAGACTGTTGCGAAGATGCCCCGCTCGAATGGCAGCAGGTGCGGTACGAACGCCACCTGCATAGGTTTTTTGGCCAGCTGCGATAATTGCTCGGAAATTTCCGGCGAGTGCTGATGGGTCAGGATCTTGTAAGCCTTAAAGTTGTCCTTCATTTCGCTCAGCAGGCGCTCGGCATGGGCGATGCCGGCACCGCTGGTACCGGATTTGGCATCGATATGAAGGCTTTCAATGTTATGCGTCGCTAGCGGTGCAGCTGCCAGGATGCCGACCGTCGGGTAGCAGCCTGGATTAGCGACTAACTTGGCGGTTTTAATCTGTTCTGAGTGCAGTTCGGGTAGGCCATAGGCGGCCTCCGGCAGCAGTTCCGGCGCCTCGTGTTTTTCAGCCTTGTACCACTTGATATATTCGTCAGCTGAAGATAATCGGAAATCACCGCTGATATCAATCACTTTCAGGCCACGTTCCAATAATTCCGGCGCCAGCCGCATACTGACCTTGTGCGGCGTGGCCAGGAAAATCAGTTCCGCTTTAGCGGCTTCATTAACATCATATGAACCACAGACCAGGTCAGTCCGGCCGGCAAATTCCGGCCAGATTTCAGATATCGGGCCGCTGGTGGAATTGGCCGAAACATAGGTTGCCTCAGCATTGGGATGATCCAGCAAAATCCGCAGCAACTCGCGGCCTGAATAGCCCGACACACCGACGATTCCGACTTTGACTCTATCTGTCCGCATCTCTATTAACTATATCAGAGCC
>CAZCXO010000032.1:0-7147 GCA_964502645.1 uncultured Candidatus Saccharibacteria bacterium | reverse complement strand
GGTGACCCACCGCCAAACAGCCCAACTGGCTAATTCCCGTGACCGTTGCCAAGCCGGCCAACACCGAATCCATCTGGTCACACTGGAAAGCGGCCAAGTATCCCCGCTAAATACCAACGCCCGTTTATGCGATACGCTTACTTTTGTGAACCAGACGGGTAAAACAATTGTTTTGGCGTTCGGCCCGCACGATCATCATATTTCATATGACGGTATATCCGAGAGACTGCTCGAACAGGGCCAGGGCTTAACAATAACTCTGTTAAAGGCTGGGGTGGTCAACTTTCATAACCACATCGATGATCAGCTGCATGGCTCTTTCATGGTCAATTGAGCTTAAGCCGGTCCTTGGCATGCACAGCGATGACTACCAGGAACAGCAATCCCAAAAATATCAGGTAGGCCCCACGATCGATTATATTGGCAGATAAGATGCTGGCCGTGCTGACGTGGTGGAGGTGCCTTGAAAACACGAGGAAGGTTTCGCGGAAACCGATAGCGTCCGGAGTCAGTGATACAAACAGCGCGAAATTGGCCGCCCCGGCGTATGACATAGCCTGCCCCCAGGTAATGTGTGCATTGACGGCCCTCAACTCGACATAATAAGTGATAGCAGTCAGTACTACTTGCAGGAAGGTCACTATGACAAGTTGGGCAAGGGCGGCACTCTCCAGATGGAAATGCGATTTGCCCGGTTGCTTATCCCGAAGCATGAAAAGACGGATCACGAAAACGCTGAAAGCTGCCACTATTATCAGTGCCAACAGTGTCTGCCACCATGGCCGGGTGCCTACCAGCAGGAACATGGCGCTGAAAAATGCGAACAAGCCATAATACAGCAGCGTAGCCAGGCTGTAATCACGTAGCCTTACCTTGTGCCTAGTCTTGAGGTAGGCAGCCCTTACGCCGGGACCGCTTTGCAAAGGACCGAAGAAATTCACGATTGAGGAGTATGCAGTCAATAAGAAATTTTCTTTTCGTGACAGCCGCACGCCGCAAAGTCTTAGGCAAGCATCATAGATGAAGACCAACAAGCCTACCATGGGAATATTCAATGCGACCACTGCTACGATCCAGGCGGGGTTAGTATGGCCTAGCTGTCGGATATAGTCGGGATGCTTGGCAAAAAAAGTTACAAAAGCTAATATTGTCGCGAGCAAAACCAAAATGACTAAAAACTGCTTCAGCCGACTCTTACTCGGTCTCATCGGCTTCAGTATATCAGAGGCATAGGGCTATAATTAGGTCAGTTCTATGACAAAGACCAGGACAATCGTACGCCGGCTTGTGGACTGGATTGGCAGCCGTAGCTTTTTCCGGCTGGTAATCGGACTTCTGGTGGTCCAAGCAGCTTGGATCGCTTTGAGCGGACGTTATCCGATGGCTTTTGATGAGGACTTCCATCTGGGAATCATTCGCCTGTACGCCCATCATCTAAGCCCGTTCTGGAGTAGTCAGCCGGCTGGGGCTGACATGTTCGGAGCGGTGGCGCGTGACCCTTCTTATATCTATCAATATCTGATGAGCTTTCCTTTCAGACTGATAAGCCTGTTTACGCATGACCTGACCATCCAGGTGCTGTGGCTGAGAGCCATTGATATCAGTTTATTCGCGTGGGGAATCAGCCTTTACCGCCGATTACTTCTAAAAACCGGCGCTTCCGCTGCCATCGTCCATGGCGCCTTGCTTGTCCTGGTACTCATACCGGTAGTACCCCTGTTAGCGGCCCAAATTAACTATGACAACCTATTACTGCCGCTGACGGCTATCGTGCTGCTATTGTGCCTTAAGTTCAATGATGGTTTGAAGCGAAAGCAGTTTGATCTGGCAACCCTGTGGCAGATGATTATCCTCGGCCTGCTGACCTCATTGGTGAAGTATGCTTTCCTGCCGATTTTTACAGTTATGATCGGTTTTATCGTTGTCCGGCTTTGGCAGAACAGAGGCCGGCTGGCGCCCTTTCAGGACAGGCTGAAAGCCGGCTGGAAACGGATTAGTATGCCTGCCCGTTTAAGCTTGGCGGTGGCAGCCATTCTTGCGCTCGGGCTGTTTGGCGAACGCTACTTCGTTAATCTGGTCAAGTATCATAACCCTGTGCCGGCTTGCGACCAGGTGCTTACGGTCAGACAATGCAGCTCGTACGGACCCTGGATAAGGGACTATACTGATACGCTCGAGAACGTCCAGCCCCCGCCACCCCACCTTAAGCTGACTTTTACCCATGCCTGGCTGTATGGCTTGTGGCTCAGGACATTCTTTGCAGTCGATGGGCCAGGCAGTCAGTTCCAGACGCGAGGACCCCTGTTACTACCTGGCCTGGGGGCAATCGCTTTCGCCATTATGGGTGGATTGGCCTTGTTAGCCAGTCTACCGATAGTATTCAGGCAACGGCATAAGCCGGCACTTTGGCTTTTAGGCGCGGTCAGCGTGGTCTATCTGGCGGCACTCTGGCAGGATGAGTACAAGTCTTTCGTTCAAACCGGCCAACCCGTGGCCATCAATGGCCGCTATCTATTGCCGGTACTGCCGTTTATCTTCCTGTTGGTGGCTTTATCCCTGACCAGGCTGCTACGGCGCTGGACCGAAGTAAAACTGGCCGTACTTAGCCTGGCGGTGTTTTGCTTGTTATGGGGCGGTGGCGCCCTGACTTATATACTTCGCAGTAGCGAGACCTGGTACTGGCCAAACCCGGCGATGAGGCACCTCAATTATGACGTCCAACGGCTGGTCGGGCCGATTACACCTGGCTACACTCACAAGACACAATTTCTGCATTAATTATTAGGAACCATAGCGTTGGCGCTTGGTCAACTCCAGGTTGTCTTCGATCAGGATGCGATTGATTCGGATCAGATCAGCTATCACGTTTAGGACCAGGCATAGGAAAGCCGCTATCATCAAGAGAGAGCCGACCAGCAGTGATTGAACATGGCCCCTGGTAGTGCCCTCCTCAACGCTAAGCAGCGCGAAGCGGCCAAACGGAATCAGTCCCAGAGCGAACAATAGGCCACCCAGCCACCCGAACAACATATAGGGTTTATACATGATGAAAGCCCGGATGATGGTAATGGCGGATTTAAGGACGTGTTCGGTGGTGGACTTGAACAGGCGCGACTGCCGGGCTGGTGGATTGGTTTCGACCGGAATGCTGGCTAGTTTAAGCCCCTTATTGCCAGCCTGGATGATGGTTTCGGTGCAGTAGCTGAAGCGAGTGATAGTGTTAAGCCGAATTAAAGATTCACGGCTATAGGCCCTGAAACCGCTGGCAGCATCCGGTACTGTGGTACCTGCTGCCTTATTGACGACAGTGCTGCCGACGCGTTGGAGCAGCTTCTTAGCCAAAGAGAAATGGTCGATAGTATGCGTCTGACGGTCGGCGATCACAATGTCGGCTTCGCCTTTGAGAATCGGCTGCACTAGGTCGCCGATGCGGTTCTGGGGGTATTGATTGTCGCCATCGGTGTTGACGACAATGTCGGCTCCAAGGATAAGAGCCTTCTCGATGCCGTCGTGAAACGATCGGCCTAGCCCCTGGTTCCGCGTATGTCTGACAAACTGTTTGACGCCGTGGCGTCGTGCGATCACGACAGTCTCATCGGTTGAACCGTCATCTATGACCAGGATTTCAATCTCATCAATACCGCCGATGTGTTTCGGGATGCTTTTCAGAACCTTATCCAATGTGCCGGCCTCGTTCAGGCAGGGTATCTGCACCACTAATTTCATGTTTTAATTATAGCCTAAAAGATTCGCTTCCTAGGGTTAAAACCTATATAATGGTTGTAATTTACCGATGTCACAAACACCTCGCCCTATGTCCGATTCCGAGCGTCCCGCCCGTGTGCGGCCTATCCAAGATGTCGTTGTGGCACGCAAACAGGCCACTCACTTCCCAACGGTGGGTATGACTTTGCAAAGCTACCAACATGGCCCTGAAGCCGGCAGAAAACGGTCCCGAGGCGTACAGACCGCCGTAAAGGCCGGCCGCTGGCGGCGCATCCGTGATAAGATCACCTGGAAGCGCAGCCTGCTCACGCTGTTAGCAGTATTCATTATCATGGGCGGGTTTCTGAGCGGCAAGCTTATATACGAGCTGCACAAGCTGTTCGGCGGCAATATCTTCAGCATCTTCACGACCACCAAGTTGAAAGGCGAGAATGTCGGCCGTGTCAACATCTTGCTGGCTGGCAATTCAGCCGACGACCCCGGCCACAGCGGCGGCAACCTGACTGATTCCATCATGCTGATAAGTATTGATACCAAGCATAATAAGGCTTTCTTGTTGAGTGTCCCACGCGACCTTTGGGTGCATATTCCTGAAGACGGGCATTCTAAGATCAATTCGGCATACGTGTATGGCCAGAACAACGGTTTCAACGCTGATGGCTATCCGACCGGCGGCATGGGCCAGCTGGAACAGGTTATTTCGCAGGATTTGGGCATAAAAATTAATTACTATGCCCTGGTGGATTACTCTGCCCTGCGTGATTCGGTTAATGCCGTCGGCGGGGTGACTATAAATGTCCAGAGCACCGACCCTCGTGGCTTGTATGACCCAAGTATCGACTATGCTACACATGGTCCACTGGTGCGTTTAAGCAATGGCCCGCATACGCTGAATGGTGTACAAGCGCTTGATTTGGCGCGGGCCAGGGGTGATGCTTATGGTTCATATGGTTATGGCAATAGTGACTTTGAACGTACCCAGAACCAGCGGCAGCTGCTGGTCGCACTCAAAGACAAAGCTGTCAGCGCCGGCGTACTCGCAAATCCAGCCAAGCTGAACAGCTTGTTCAGCGCCATCGGTAACAATGTCAAGACGGACTTTACGCTTAGCGAAGTTCATCGCTTATATGACATCACCAAACAGATCAACGGCGGGGCCATCCAATCGCTCAGCCTCAACAAAGCCAATGGCAATAACCTTCTGGCCAGTTACGGAGCTCCTGACGGCGAATCAGCCCTAATCCCGGCTGCCGGCAAGGATAATTTCAGCGCCATCCAGGCTTACTTAAGACAATTGACCTCATCCAACCCTGTCGTACAAGAGGGCGCACAGATAGTCGTACTCAATGGCACCGATAGCAGTGGCCTGGCTAACAAGATGGCCAATAAGCTACGGGCCAAACAACTTTTCGTATCATCTGTTGGCGACTCCCCGTTACCAAACCAGGCATCAACCATTGTCATCGACACGGGCGGCAAGAAACCGGCTACCAGTGCCGCTTTGACCAAAATCGTCGGCAAGGTACCGACTCAAAACACTTACGGGCTGAAATATGACACAGACTTCATAGTCATTCTTGGAAGTGACCAAATAACACCTGCTACGTCTTCAGGCCAATAATACTCTGTCATCCGTCCAGAGGTGTATGGTAGGCTAATAATATGACTGACCAGGTGGCAGTTAACTATTTTCATACTTTTTTGGAGCGGCATCCGGCACACCGGTTTAACCGTCATGAGATAATTGTCTTCCAAGGTGAGGCGCCACGTTCAGCCTACGTGGTCAAAAGCGGCACCGTCAAAGCCTATAACCTAAGCGCCAACGGCGATGAGAAGCCGGTAGCCTTCTATCAAGCTGATAGCACCTTCCCTGCTTCCTGGGTATACGGGAAGGCCTCCAGCGCCACCTATTACTACGAGGCCTTTACCCCTGAGGTTGAAGTTTATGCCATAGATAGGAACGAATTCACCAAATTCATCAAGCAACGACCTGAATTGCTATATCAGGAGCTAGAACGCCTGCTGATCGAACAGTTGGGAAGCACCATAAGGTTGAACGCTTTGCAGCATTCACGTGCCAGAGATAAATTAGTCTACACACTGCACTATCTGGCCTTATCGCATGGCACGCCCAGCGGCCAGTCGATCGTCCTTAACCTGGATCTCACCCATCAGGACTTGGCCAACCTGACAGGCTTGACGCGGGAAACGGCAGCCACAGAACTAAATAAACTCAAGAAGCTTGGCGTGATCGACTACGGCAAGCATTTACCGTATCACCTAACCCTGGACAGGCTGACCCGCCTGTTGAACGACGAATTCATCGCCGAGCTACAGGCTAACCTGCAGCTGACGTAGCAGTGTTCTTGCCGGCCGGTGCCTTAAGCGTATCGCTGACTACCCGAGCCAGGTTGTGGGGAGCGGTCCAGGATTTAATAATACATCGGTGAGCGCCAAGCTTATAAGCCTCGTTTACCTCTGGAGAATTCTCCATGTTGGTAAATATCAGCACCTTGATGTTCTTAGGTCGTTTGGGGGTATTCCATTGCTGTAAGAACTCCAAACCTCCCATCACAGGCATCAATAGGTCCAAAAGGATAAGATCAGGCTCAAAATCTTTTAATTTTTTCAGCGCTTCCTTGCCGTCGAAGGCATTGACAACCTCATGGCCGGCGTGGCGCAGGATGATGCAATAAGCCCTGTTCAAATCATGGTCATCTTCAACCACTAGAATACGTGCCACTCTGACTCCAGTTTACAGTCTATAGTATACGTCATTCCTGGCAGCTGTGTGTAGATTATTTTACATAGTCTTTTTCTGGGGCGCGGAGCGCCGTGGAACACTGACAAAGAAGGTGGTGCCTTTTTCCTCATCACTGATGAACCATATTGTCCCCCCCAGCGCTTCTACCAAGCCCTTGACAAGGTAGAGGCCCAAGCCCGTGCCTGTCGTTTCACGTTTGACGATGTTATGGGCACGAAAAAACTTGCTGAAGATCTGGTCTTGAGCATACTTGGGTATGCCCCAGCCGCTGTCTTTGACTGCTATCACAATGTCGCTGCGGCGTGCCCTTACTAAGAGGTCGACCTTACCGCCCTTGGGAGTGTACTTGATGCCATTGGAGACCAGATTGATAAGCACTTCTTTTATTATCAAAGGGTCTGTCCGGACGTTGAAGCTGCCCGCGCCGCGATTAATCACAGATAAGCTGACCCGTTTATGATGGGCAATAACTGATAGTTCATTTATGACTTCCTCAACTAGTTTGGATATATTCAATAGTTTCGGAGTAACCTGGATTGTGCCGCTTTCGATTCGGGTTATATTCAACAAAGTGCTGATCAGTGCGTTCATCCTGTCCGCCCCGGTGATGGTGCCATCCCCGATGTCACCGGCTTCCCGCAGTGCCTCGATCTCGGC
>CAZCXO010000031.1:0-7622 GCA_964502645.1 uncultured Candidatus Saccharibacteria bacterium | reverse complement strand
AGGCTGTAGTCAAGCCTGGCTCAGCTTTCGTGCGCGCCCACCCGGCGGCGGGTGGTCTTTGTTTTGGTCTTTGTTTTACGCGCCGCCTTTGGCGCACGACCTATCTTAAGCATAAGAGATTAAGCCGGATTGTCAAGTTGGCGCTGTTTCACCGTAGCAGCTTTGGGTAATATATAACCCGAGAGAATCAGTGCCAACAATACGGCGAAGCCACATAATACGCTCGGTATACCGCGGCGAGCCTCCGGTTTAACGACCATTGAGATGGCCGACGGTACCAGGAAAACCAGATAACCAAGGATAAGCCCCTGGACAGCCTGGAGCTGCTTGGTCTTGGATTTGCCCTTAGACATCAGTTCATTGGCCCACTGCCAACCCAAGCCGATGCCAGCGGCCAGCCAGCCGAAGTAGTAGATAGTGTACACACCTGTCACATTAGGGGTGAACTGGAAAATCACATAGTTGCCAGTACATTCATGACCTGTGAATGTACCGGGTGAGAGCAGAAAGAACAGCATGAATCCGGCCATGCTGACATAGGCTGTATTTACCAGACGCCGCTGGGGCTTGCCGGCCAGATGATGCATGATGTGCAGGCCAAGTGGCGGTAAGGCGGTGATAGCGACGAAGCCGACCCGTGACCACGGCACTGCCATGGATCCAAGACCCGTACAGACGAAATACTCTGCCATTTGGAAGGTGGCCAGGCCTACTAACATGGTAACTACCAACCGCACCAGGTTATTCAGCTTGTATCGCCAAATGGTGTAAACCGCTAGGCCGATCTCAATCACCATCGTGGCAATCATCACCGGCGGTGAGAAACAGTTAAACTGAGTACTGGAACGCTGGCCCATAACCCCTCGAGTATAGCACGCTATATCATCAGGCCAAGGACGATGCCGATGACGGCAAAAGTCAGCAGGTGGTTGAGGGCCGTAATGCCGAACCAGGCTGTGCTGCGGCGCTCAAAGAATACCAGCATCATGCTGGCACCGATCAGGAACCAAGACAACAATAGGCAGACTTCCAAGGCCTCCCCAACGCCTGAAGCGTTGATGGTGACTACGAAGGTAGACGCCACTAGTCCATTGATTAATGAAGCAAGCAACATCATGCCGATGGCCTGCCCCTGTCCGCCTTGGGCTTTCAATTCCTTTTCGGTGACACCGATCTCTTTCATCCAGCGCCGGCCCAGCACGCTGGGGGCATAGACTATGGAGCCGGGCACCATGGCAGCGACGCCCGCCACCAGCCCGGCAGCTACGTTGATATCGAAGTTCATCTCGAACCCTCCTTATTGATAATCTGTACTATAATCCTGTTTGTAATATTTACAAGCTCTAGAGCATTTTAAGGAATTGGGCTTCGGTCAGTTGTTTGGTGCCAAGTTTTTCAGCTTTGACCAGCTTACTGGCGCCGACGTTAGCGCCGACCACCAGATAATCCGTGTCCTGGCCAACGCTGGTCTGGAAGGTACCGCCCAGTGCGCGGATACGCTCAGCGGCTTCCTCTCGGCCCATGCTTTCTAGCGTGCCTGTCACGACGAAGTTCTGGCCGCTCAGTTTACCGCTGACTCGTTTGACCTCCTGCGATTTAATGCCCAGTTTCTTGAACTTTTCCAGCAACTTCTGGTTTCGTTTTTCGCTGAACCATTCAACGACGGCTTCCGCCACTACTTCACCAATGCCTTCGACATCTGATAATTCATCGATTTTAGCCTCGGATAAAGCCTCGAGGCTGCGGAAGTGGTTGGCCAGGTCGATGGCGGTCTGGGTGCCGATGTGCCTGATGCCAAGGCCATAAATGAAGCGACCAAGTGACGGTTGTTTATTATCCTGGATGGCCTTGACCAGCTTGTTAGCCGAAATTTTGGCAAACCGATCCAATTTGACGACGTCTTCGGCTTTCAAAGTGTAAATGTCGGCTTGATCTTTTATGAGGCCGGCGTCCAGAAGAGCGATAACGTTTTTTTCGCCGAGGCCTTCGATGTCCAGGGCTGACTTGCTGGCATAGTGTTCGATGCGCTTCCAACTGCGCGACGGACAGTTTTCGTTAGGACAGCGCCAGACGGCGTCCTCAGCCTTATACTTAACAAGTTTAGTATTGCATTCCGGGCAATGTGTCGGCATCTTGAACGGTTTTTCAGCCCCGTTACGCAGTTTCTTGATCGGCTCGACGACTTCGGGGATGATGTCGCCGGCCTTGTGGACGATGACTGTGTCGCCGACGCGGACGTCCTTGCGGTGGATCTCGCTCTCGTTATGCAGCGTGGCCATCTGGACGGTGCTGCCGGCGATAACGACCGGCTCCAGCATGGCGACTGGCGTTGCGGCGCCGGTACGGCCGATTGAAACGAAGATATCCTTGACCTTGGTGGTGGCTTGCTCGGCCGCATACTTGATAGCGATAGCGCCGCGCGGGGCTTTGCCGACAACTCCTAAACGGCGATAGAGCTGGCGGTCATTGACCTTGACGACCAAACCGTCAGTGTTGAACGGCAATTTTTCGCGTTTGGTTTCCCACCCATCGGCAAACTTGATAATCTCGTCGATGGTCTTGAGAACCCTGGCTTCCTTGTTCGCTAAAAAGCCCAGACCACCAAGACTACTGTAGGCCATCTCATAGGTCGGTACATCAGCTTCGTTATTGCGCAACAAATCGTAAGCCCTGAAGTGCAGCGGCCGGCTGATGACTAGTTTGGGGTCGAGCTGACGAATAGTGCCGGCAGCAGTATTGCGGGGGTTGGCAAACAGCGGCTTACCAGCCTTGGCACGTCCGTCGTTTAACTTCTTAAAGTCAGCTTTGTACATAACGATCTCGCCGCGGACTTCTGTCCGGCCCTTACGGAAATTTGCTAATCTAGGGTCTGGCCTTAAGCTGAGCGGAACAGAATCAAGGGTGCGGATATTAGCGGTCACATCCTCTCCAACAAAGCCATCACCTCTGGTAACAGCCGCTTGCAGGATACCGTCCTCATAGATCAGGGCGCAGGCCAAGCCATCCATTTTGACATCCGTGAAGTATTCCAGCTTGGCCTTCTCCGGCAATAGCTTAGTGATGCGTTCCTGCCAGGCTCGGATTTCGGCTTCGCCGAAGGCGTCATTCAGGCTGAGCATGCGTGTACGATGCTCGACCTGGGTAAAGCCGGGCAATGGAGCGCCAGCCACCCGCTGGGTCGGTGAGTCAGGTGTCACCAGATCAGGGTATTCGGTTTCTACCTGGCTCAGCTCGTGCTTAAGGCTGTCAGCGGCCGCCTCACTCATAATCGACTTGTCGAGCACGTGGTATTGGTAGCGATAGTCATTTATCAGCTCACACAGCTTAGCCACCCGCTCAGCGGCCTGGCGCTTAGTCGGTTCAGTCATTGAGCAACTCCCTGTACAAAGTGTACATATAGGCATGGACTGCAACCAGCGCGAACATCGTCAACAAAAAGAATACCCATTGTGCCAGCGCCGTCACCCAGATGATAATCGGTATCATGATGATAGCCGCCGCGGTTATGAGAAGCAGCGGCAACCAAAGTACTTTGCGCAATATGGTCCAGCGTCTGTAGCGCACCAGTTCACGGGCTGACTTCAAGGCTTTACGCGGTGTCATATCCGGCAGGGTGGCGATGTAGAGGGCAAAAGTCGATGAGCTGATCATATATAGGCTCAATGCAGCCAGTAGGCCGTAAAGTGCCGCCCAGACAAATTTCTCAGCCGGGCTTACTGCGATGCCATTGGCAGTAATGATACTGTACAACAGCGAACCGATTAGCAGCGGTATCAGTTGCAAACCGATGACTATCAGCACCAATATGAATGGGATCAATGGGTACATTCCCCTGTAATAGGCATCGCGGACACGGAGTTTGGCGCCGGCCAGGACCTGGCGTAAGGCCCAGATTACAGCCAGGCTTGTAATCAAAGCCAGGAATAATTGGTAAGCGCCCGCAGTTTGGCTGGAGCTGTTACCCGCACCACCGAGCAGGACCACGAAGATGCTCAGACTTGATGCCAGCGAACCTAGATGCCCTGTGAAAACCTGATTCAATTGGTCTTTCAGGCTGCTGACATTGGTGCTGTTAGCCAGCCCTTGCACCAGAATCAGGTTTAGCAGACCATATACCAGAGTGATACCGATGAACAGGCCTCTGTGCTGCCATAATGTCCTGGCTGTGGTCTTCGTCAATCTCCAGACATTCGGCAATTTAACAGGGTGTTTGATGCGCTTTTGAAGCCGCAGCTTCTTATATTGGGCCGGCTTGACACGCCTGGGGGCAGCAGCCACCAAGGCCTTTTTAGCCGGCTTTTTGACAACTTTTTCTGCAGCTGGTTTCTTAACCGGCCTCCCTGTTTTTTTCGCCATCTCTCTTATTATATAGAATTATTAAATGGATTTCTTAGGCGTGGGTATTCATGGCCCGCAGGCGGGCGATGCGGTCGTCAATCGGCGGGTGGGTGCTGAAGAGGTTGGTCAGGCTGTGGCCTTTGAGCGGATTGGTGAAGAACATGTGGGCGGTAGCCGTGTTCTGGTGTTGGAGGACGCTGCCGTTCTTCTTAATCTTTTCCAGAGCGCTGGCCAAGGCCTCAGGATAGCGGGTGGTCAAGGCGCCAGTAGCATCCGCCAGATATTCGCGCTGGCGTGAAACTGCCAGTTGGATCATGGTGGCGACAATCGGCGCCAGGATCGCAGCGAAGATACCAAGAAACAGGAAAGCCTGGTTGTTTTCCTCACGGTCGCCGCCCCCGAACCAGGTTAAGCGCAAAATGATGTCAGCAATTAATGAAATAACTGCGGTCAAGGCAAAGGCCACCATGCTAACCCGGATATCATAGTTCTTGACGTGGCCCATCTCATGCGCCAGTACGCCCTGTAATTCAGCGTCATCCATCAGATTCAGAATGCCGCTGGTGGCACAAATGGCGGAGCTTTTGGGGTTCCGTCCGGTCGCGAAGGCGTTAGGAGCCGGGTCGTTCATTATATAAACCTTAGGCATCGGCAAGCCATCAGTAATCGATAGGTTCTCGACTATGCGCCATAGACGCGGATTGTCGGATTTCTGAATCTCCTGAGCCCGATTGACAGCCAGGGCCAACTTGCTGCCGCCATAGTAGGTGACCAGGGTATAAACGGCGGCACCGATGACCCCACCATAAAAAACACCTGTGCTGCCGCCCAGGTATTTGTCGAAAATCCAGATAATCAGGACCACGAAGGCCATGAAGGCCAACATGATAAAGACCGTCCGGCGTTTGTTACTGGCTATTTCCGAGTACATCTAAAACTTGACGTCGACAGGCTTCTGGATGGTGGCATTCTCAGCTTCGTCAACCTCGAAGAATTCCTTGTCCTGGTTGAAGTGAAGCATGCCCGCGAAGATATTAGTCGGGAAAGTCTTGCGCTTGGTGTTAAAGTCGCGTACCACGCCGTTATAGAACCGCCGTGACGCCTGGATCTTGTCCTCAGTATCCGTCAGCTGGGCTTGCAAATCCTGAAAGTTCTGCGAAGCCTTAAGGTCGGGATAGTTCTCGGCGACGGCGAACAGGCTCTTCATGGTCTTCTGGAAGTCGCCTTCGGCTTTGGCAGCCTCGGCCGGGGTCTTGGCGCTGAGCGTATCAGCCCGCGCTTTAGTCACGTCCTCAAAGACGGACTTCTCATGAGTGGCGTAGCCTTTGACGGTACTGACCAGATTAGGAATCAGGTCAGCCCGGCGCTTGAGCTGGACAGTAATGTCGCTCCAGGCTTCGCTGGCCTGTTGGTTAAGGCGCACCAAGCTGTTGTACATGGCTGCTATGATGACGATCAGTAGCACAACCACGACGCCGACGATAATAAGTACGGTCATAAAGCCTCTCCTATCTAATATGCACTGATGCCATTATACAACAGTTGCCGCCCCTAGTGTATGATGAAAGTGCTTATGGAAGTCCGGGTAATACAAAAAAGACGGCGTTGGCCGTATTTTTTAGTCGTTATTATCCTCTTGGTAGGTTATGCAGCCTGGTGTTTGGCGCTTCCACTGCCAGAGCTCAAGGCCCAGGCTGTAAAATTATCATCGGACCCTCCTACATTTCAACCGAAGCTGGTCTGGCCAAGTAACGGCAAAGCTGCTGTCGGTATCCTTGGCAGTTCGATTCTTGAGACCCACGGGCAGCAAACCAGCCAGCCGACGGCCAGCACTGCCAAATTACTGACCGTCCTGACTGTGCTTGAGCACAAACCGCTATCACTTGGCCAAACCGGCCCTATGATAACGCTCGGCCCTGACGAAGTGGCTTTGTATAAGACGTATGCCGCCCAAGGCGGTTCGGTCACACCGGTAGTCGCCGGGGAACAGATCAACGAATACCAGATGCTGCAGGCCATCTTGCTGCCTTCGGCCAATAACATCGCTGATTCGTTGGCAATCTGGGCTTTCGGTTCACTGCAGGAGTATAAGGATGCCGCCAATGACTACATAACACAGCATGGATTGAAAGACACTGTTGTCGGCAGCGACGGCAGCGGCTATTCACCTTCGACAACCAGCACCGCCCACGATCTTGTAAAGCTTGGTGAACTGGCTATGCAAAATCAGGTTATCAGCCAGATCGTAGCCCAGCCCGCCGTCAACGGCATACCGGTGGCCGGCACCATTAAAAACGTCAACTGGCTGCTTGGTACGGCGGGAATCGTCGGCGTCAAGCCCGGAAACACCGACCAGGCAGGAGGCGTTTATGTGGCGGCTTCAAAAATCACCATCAACGGTCAGTCCGTAACCATAGTCACAGCCAGGATCGGTGCAAGCAGCCTGGCTATTGCCATGAAGGACAGTCTGCAACTGATCCAGAGCGCCCGAGCCAACTTCCCATCTGTAAACTTAACCAAAGCCAACCAGATCGCCGGCTACTATCAGCCACCCTGGAGTAAACAAAGGGTTCAAGCCTCTGTCAGCCAAAACCTGTCATTTCAGCTTTGGAATGGCTCAAGCTACACAACTAGCAGTGATTTGAAGCCAATCAAGCCCCCCACGTCATCCGGCACAACCGTTGGATCAATCAACATAACAGCTAACGGTCAAATCAAGCACTATAAGATACCTATCAAACTCCAGTCGTCTATACCATCGCCTTCACGCTGGTGGCGCCTTACTCATCCGTTCTAGCCAGCAGCAGCTTGGTCGACAAACCAATGGAGTTCGCCGTCAACTGGGCGCACCATTCCGGCAGGTGTGACCGCCTCCGCTGGGTCTTTCTCCAGGTCTTGAAGTACTTTCGCGAATGCTTCAGTTTTGTCCGCCCCAGTCGTCATAAAAAGCACTCTGTGACCAGCATTGATCAATGGCAATGTGAAGGTCACCCGATCGACTGGCGGTGGCAACACGCCTGGCTCTGACCAAGTTACTAATTTTTCAGTTTCTTTAAGAGACGGTTCACCCGGAAATAGTGAGGCTGTATGGGTGTCAGAGCCCATTCCCAACAGGATTAGGTCAAAACGGGGCACATCAGGAGCTTCTACCCGGAAGTGGTTACGAATTTCACGATCATAAGCCTGTGCAGCCACTTTGGGAGAGGGTTCGTCAACAGGTACAGGATGAACTTGTTCCGCTGAAAGCTTTAGGTTATCAAGTAGCGTCACCTGAGCCAGGTGCA
>CAZCXO010000030.1:0-7683 GCA_964502645.1 uncultured Candidatus Saccharibacteria bacterium | reverse complement strand
GCAGGTCGTTGCCGGCGCCGGTGGTGATACGGTCATGGCCCAGTACGACTTCTTCAGCGACACGGCCGCCGAGGCCGCGGGCCAGCATGTCCTTGAACTGGATCAACGATACGAATACGCGGTCCTCGGGCGGAATGAACCAGGTCACACCACCGGCACCGCCGCGTGGGATGATGGTGACTTTGTGAACCGGGTCGCTGTCCGGCAGTACATGCCCGACCAGAGCATGGCCAGCCTCGTGATAAGCCGTGGTAACCTTGTCGGCCTCGGTCATGACCTTGCTCTTGCGCTCCGGGCCGATGGCGACACGCTCAAAAGCGTCGGTGACATCTTGTTGGGTAATTTCGTTATGGCTGTTGCGGGCGGCAATGATGGCGGCCTCGTTAGCGATGTTGGCCAGATCAGCGCCGGACGAGCCGGCAGCCTTGGCAGCTAGTGAGTCCAGGTCGACATTCTTAGCCAGAGGCTTTTTGGCAAAGTGAACCTTGAGAATGGCTTCCCGGTCCTTGCGGTCGGGCAGACCAATGTTGACGCGGCGGTCAAACCGTCCGGGCCGCAGCAAGGCTGGGTCAAGTACGTCGGAGCGGTTGGTAGCCGCCAGCACGATGACGTTCTGACCTTGTTCAAAGCCATCCATCTCGACCAGCAACTGGTTCAGGGTCTGTTCGCGCTCGTCATGGCCACCGCCCATACCGGAACCGCGCCGCCGGCCGACGGCATCAATCTCATCGACAAAGATAATACATGGAGCGTTCTTTTTGGCTTTGGCGAACAGGTCGCGAACACGCGAGGCACCGACACCGACGAACATTTCAACAAACTCGGATCCGGAAATACTAAAGAATGGCACGTTGGCCTCGCCGGCCACGGCTCGGGCCAGCATAGTCTTGCCGGTGCCTGGCGGCCCGATCAACAGGACGCCCTTAGGAATGCGGGCACCCATACTGGCAAACTTCTTGGGAAACTTGAGGAATTCAACGACTTCTTCCAGGTCCTGCTTGGCTTCATCCGAGCCAGCGATATCGCGGAAGGTAGCCTTGTCCTTTTCGTTGCCATACAATCGCGCCCGGCTCTTACCGAAGCTGAGAGCCTGGTTGCCTTGCCCCTGGGCACTGCGCAGCATAAAGTACAGCACTCCGGCGATAATCAGCACCGGAATAATCGAACCGGCCAAGCTTAACAGAGCCGAATTGCTGCTGGCATCTGACTTATACGTGACTGTGACCTTGTTGGTGTTGAAGCCCTGAGCCTTAAGACTACTGGTGCCGTCAACGTAGCTCTTGAGGGTAGCATGAGACTGGCCTTTAGGCGTAATGTTCAGCTGGTTATTATTGACGATGATCGAGCTGTACTTGCCGGCGTTGGTATCCTGAATAGCTTGGGTCGACGGAATCTCTTTAAGGCCGCTGGGCTGATTGTAAGCGGCAGCAATAATTAAGCCGAATAATACAAGCAAGGCAATGAACCCGGCGTTCTTCATGCCGCGGCGGTTGGGGCCGGGGCGACGGGTGGAGCGAGGCTTTCTATCCATTACAGCCATTATAACTTGCCGGCAAAATTTTGCCTAGCGCTCTCATCTGCCGAGTGCCAAATAGTCGTCTCCAACCTTCATAACCAACCCTGATCGCACCGGAAAAAACCTGCCTGGTCGCGCCGTCTTAGCTGCGACAACCAGCCTCTCCAACCCTCTTTTATCGAAACCGCTTTCATCGTGGGCCCGCAGCCAGCTGGCAATGACCTCCCGCGCCAGATCATGTGGCAATTGGTTGAACCATTGCCTATCAAGCTGGTCATTCTTTGATTGACGCTTAATCATATTTTCTAGCAACTGATCGGCTTCTTGATTAGTAACTTTTAAATCTGTAAAAATCTTTATCAGCTTCGCTTTATCCGCAGAACTCATACGCGGCAACAACTTATGCCGGACATAATTACGCATGTATGTCGTGTCCTCATTGGTCGGATCCTCGCGCCAAGCCAATCCGTTTTTTTTGGCATACTCAATAATTTCCAATTTGGAAACTTTCAATAATGGCCGCAGCAAACCCGGTCGACTCTTCAATGAGGTCAGGCCTTTTCGGCCAGCGCCCCTTAGCATGTTGAGTATGGCTGTTTCCAGTAAATCATCCTGATGATGGGCAGTTATGATAGCCTTCGCCCCGACTTTTTGCTGAACCTTTCTTAAAAAATCATAACGGGCTTTGCGTGCTGTGGCTTCACTGACCTTGCCCAATCGGCCGGGTCCATATTCGAATTGCAGGCGGTACTTGTCGGCCAGGTTCTGAACGAATTTCCGATCATCAGTGGAATTTTCACGGATACCGTGGTCAAAATGTGCTACGACGAGCTCCAAATCCGGAAGCTTGGCTAATAAATCCAACAAGACGACAGAGTCAACGCCGCCACTAACGGCGACAGCATATCGGCCTGGCTCAATTATTAACTCCATTCCTATGATTATAGGCCAGCACTCGAAACTACCTGAGAGTAATTTCGTACCCACATTGTACCCACAAAAGCCGGCTCAGAATTTTTGAGTCTCCACCGATAATAAAAAGGTGGGTCGTATATAATGTTGGCATGTCCAATCACCCGGGTTTAGAAGAAAGAATTAAAAAACTTGAAGACCGGAATCGGCGCGTGGAAGGTGATAAAGCTTGGGAAACAAGCTGGACACGACGGTTGGCTATCATGTTGATGGTTTACGCCACAATCGTCTTTTACCTGCATTTCGTCATTCATATCAATCCCTGGATTAATGGTTTGGTACCCGTTATCGGCTACGCCGTCTCAACTTTTACGGTAGGCTTCCTTAAAAACCGGTGGCTCGAAAGCCAGTCAAAAAAGTAAATGCACGACATCGTGTTATTCGCGGCGGGTCTGGTAGTTGGTGCCATGAACGCAATTGCCGGCGGCGGCATGTTGGTGGGTTTTCCAGTCATGCTGGCGGTGGGGATACCGGCACTGACAGCCAATGCCACGACCGGCATCATAGTCCTGCCGGGCAGCATCAGCGCGACTTATGGCTACCGGAAATACCTGCGCCGAATACCCCGCCAGTATCTTTTACTTCTGATTCCATCAATAGTGGGGGCGGCCTTAGGCGCAACCGCGCTCCGTCACACGTCATCCGCTAGATTTGAGGAGTTAGTACCAGGTTTGATACTGCTGGCAGTCGTCCTGTTTGCTTTCCAGCCGGCCTTATACAACCAGGTCCAGAGACATATCCATAGCCCCAAGAGCTTGCGCAGCAGCTTTCAGACGTTGGCGGTAATCGCACTAGCCGTAGTTCCGCTGGCGGCTTATGGCGGTTACTTTGGCGCTGGTTTTGGCTTTATCATGTTGGCGTTCCTGGGTTTCACCAGGTTGCATGACCACATCCACCGCATGAATGCCCTCAAGAACATTATGGCCATCTGCATTGCCAGCACCTCTATAGTCTGCTTGTACAATTCCAACCTGATCGATTGGCACCATGGCCTCGTGATGGGTGCAGGTTGTCTTGTCGGTGGGTATTTCGGCGCCACGCTAACCCAGAAAACCTCCGGACATGCCATCCGAATCACAGTCATTATGATCGGCTTGGGCACCACGATTTACCTGGCGCTGCGCAATTATTAGCCTAGTTAACAGATACGAATCGTGCTATAGTCGTAAGCTGTGGCGGCGTAGCTCAGTGGTTAGAGCACAGGACTCATAAGCCTGGGGTCAGAGGTTCAAATCCTCTCGCCGCTACCATGTCCTTGTATTCGGCTGCCGCTGAAGGTTATCATAAATTCCCCATTCACCTGCAGCCATTATCAAACTAAATACACCTACAAGCATAACTCCCTTGCCGAATGTTGATACATCTTCATGGTGTCTACCTGCAAAAGTAATGGCTGCGCCTGAAGCAATTGTTACTAATCCTGTTATCGTTGATGCAGCTGATCGATATTTATACTCAGCGGCTTTTTGAATAGCCAGCTCACCTTGGTAGATACCCTCGTCTATTTTCTCCATGGGCTGTTTATTTTACTTATTTGTGGTTATCTTGGCAAAAAAGTTCCAGGTGAAAGCCGCCGTAGACCAACCACCTGTATTATTAGGACTAACTCCACAATTAGTAGCTGGAGTTGATATAGTTACTATTAGTCCTACATTAAATGAAAGCAGGGGTTGATGAAAAAAGCAGTTATTGCAGTGGCGGCCTTAGCGGTCTTGGTGTTAGGCGGGATCCTGATTGCCAATAACAAGGATGATTCTAAAAATACCAGTGCAAGCCCCGGCAAGGCAGCCAGCACCAACAGTTCTACAAGCACGTCTGACCAATCAACTAGCCAATCATCTTCGACCACGACAAACAGTGAAGATACGATAACCTATACCGACAGCGGTTTCAGCCCCTCGACAATTACTATCAAGGCCGGATCAACACTGACGGTCAAGAATGATTCATCACATGCCTTGCAGTTCGATTCCGACCCTCATCCTCAACACACTGCTGATCCGGAAATCAACATCGGCATCATTGAGCCAGGCAAGAGCCAGAGCGTTACTGTAACCAAAACCGGCACCCACGGCTACCACAACCACTTCAACCCCGGCGATACTGGCACGCTAATAGTAAACTAATTATTTATTAAATATCTGGTCTAATCAGCCTCTATTAACGTCCTTGTAGGATGTAACTGGTTCGGGTTGGCCTGGTGTTCGCTCAGGTATATAAGGTGCCCCTATATCAAGCTCGCTCTCCACTCCGAAGAGTTTAATGAATGGAACCCTGACAACGTCAGCTGCACCAGATGCTAGATGCGATAACCAAGCAATAGCAGATTCATCCTTTTCCGGTGCTCTTTCAACTTTTGACCCAATGACTGTACTTGTAATAACTGCCTCCTTGACTTAATGAGTGGTGAGGTTTTGTACTGTTAATGGTAGGACGTATAGCAAAGGCGTGCAGTAATAATGCTCACTCTGCCAGGTTTTAGCTTTCTAGATCGTACCGCGGTTGGGTTGGCGGTTGGCGAACCAAAATAGGAAGGCGGCAATGACAAACAATAAGAGAGCGAAGGCCAGGAACACGCTGTTGACATGGTGATGCTTGACAGGTGCCGTGGCCTGGGTGGAAGGAGCCGCAGTTTTTACTTGGTTAAGATTGACGGTTGGCAAGAGGGTTTGGTGCAGTTGGATACTGCCGGAGCCGTTCAATAAGCCGGAGGTGGTGCCCGGTTGCACACTCGAAGCCTGGCTGCCGCCGGACGGAGCCTGGTTACTGGATTGCGGGCTTTGGGTAGCAGTTTGCGTCTGCGAACTGGTAATCGGTAGCGTGGCCATTCACCTATTGTAAAACAAAGCCTCAGTTAGAACTAAGTATCGGCACATCAATTTTTTGCTGCCGATACTGTAGGTAGAGCTTTATAGAGTCAGCTTGGTCGAAGGCTATGTCCGTGTCTGCCGGCAGTGCTTCTAGATCGAACCAACGCTGTTCATCTGACTCATCATCGGGTTGACCGGTTTTTTCGGTAGCAGTACCAGCATAAATGAAGACAATGTTCTGACGATCCTCGCCCCGTCTCTCAGGCCGGTCTCTGACCTTCAACAAAACTAATTCTTTAATCTGATAACCAGTCTCCTCCAGGACTTCACGGGCAGCAGCCTGGACAATCGTCTCATCCCGGTCAATAAAGCCGCCAGCCAAACCCCACTTACCGCCTTCTAGCGTACCGACAGCCCGCTTAATCAACATAATCTTGTCATCTTTAAGCACCAGCACATCGACCACGGCATGTCGCAGTGACGCCCGACCACCATCCTCAAACTCACAGTTAATCATTCCCTTATCTATCATACCAAGCCGAAAATTTTAGCACACCCCTGCAATAAGTATTTTTATTGACGCGTCAGCGGTGATGTCATAAGGTAGGTTTTTAAACGGATTGTTAATTTTAATAATTAAAGGTTAAGGGGGTGAATGTCTAACACTCTTATTGGTATTCCAGGTGAAGTAACTAAGGCGGCAGTGAAAGCAACTGCTCTGAGCGGCCGACTAGCACTCAGAATAAGCGGTAATTTTCTTAATGGCAGTGTTATTGGCGATGGCCATGAAGGCCATGGCTACGTGCCAGATCCAGATGCCATACGGGCTGGGCTATTTGGCGACCAAGACGTTATCAAGGACTTCGAAGATCGATTTGCGATTAGCGCTGATCTCCCTCACCTTTTAGAACCGGGGATTTCACCTCGCGAACTGGAAGCCCGCGCCAAGTCAACAACAGATGCCTTAGTAACTGAGGGTGTGGTAGATGAAGATGTTGCTGCTGTCGAAGTACGGACGATCCTGGCTGGTGACGGCCTACGTGATCCAGCTCAAAATGCCCGGCGCGAAGAAGTTATAGGACTGCTTGGACATCTTTTAGCACGAGATTATGACATCCCAGCCATCCCCAACCACCATCCCATCCTACCAACCGAACATGAAGAGTCAGATCCCGATACAAATCAGGTGTGGGGTGTTTTTGCTGCCGAACTTGATGGTTTCTCCCACCAAATAATGGAAGGTAATCCTCGTCATCGCTTAGCAATGTTGGCTATTACAGGTCCTGGTGAAATCAAAAGCTACTTCAGGCATCAAATAGTCGGCCACCACTCCTTAGAAAATAACCTCTTGGTCTTGAGACATGCCGGCCCCACACCAGCAGAAAACCGATTGGTACCCGTACGCTAAAAACTCAACTGAAACCTAATCAATTGGAACCTTGCTGTTGAGAAGCTAGGTAGAAGAATTATTACGCTTATTTACAATCCACAATACAACAGCTGTTATTAACGCCGTGATTATGGCAGTAATGATTAAGTATGCTGTACTACCTTTGCCTGTCGTATCAACATGCCCTATTCCACCTAGGATATAAAAACCAAAGTAGCAAGCCATCCCTGCCATTATTATCACCGCATTTACAATAATTCTATGGGAATTTTGTCCCGGTTTAGGATTAGTAATCCTGTCCAAAACAAACGCGAAAACGAATAAGGGAACAGAAATGAACAACCCCCACCCGACAACGATTAATGGCAAGGCTGCAACGCCTAAAATAATGGCCACGATTTTTAATATTTTTAAAAATAACATCTTGGCCTAAGAATATAAAAACTTCTGTAAAAAGTACAGAAGTTTAATCATTAACATATGGTTGCCCAAGTACAGTCGAATTGGAACCAGCTCCTTGCAGAACTATCACGCTGGATACAGCTATCTAGCGATGCATCAGCGGTAAGTTACTCTACCGCAGCAGACTACTGATTGGCCTCGACAAACTCTACTAACTTTTCCCAAACTCCATCAGCTATATCAATCTCACCAGTTGCCTTAATTTCCTCAGCAAGTGCATCTCCATGTTCTCCTGGTAACATAACCTTTTGACCTGTTATAGGCTTAGCGGATTTAAGACTATCAACTAATTCACGGCTGCGCTTCATATATTCATCCTTACCCGCTAGAAGCCCCGGGTCTATTGCCAAAACGAAAGTACCTGCTCCATCTTCGATATGACCACCCGGAAATCCTGCTAGTGAAAAAGCACTGCCCAATAACTGCACAAGTACTGATAAACCAAATCCTTTATGGCCAGCAAAAGTTGTAATTGCTCCACCCACTGACTCACCTTTGCCTTCCCCAAGAACGTCATTGGGGTCAACCGTTGG
>CAZCXO010000029.1:0-7683 GCA_964502645.1 uncultured Candidatus Saccharibacteria bacterium | reverse complement strand
CCATCCTTAAAGGTCTGCGCAATCATTATGAGAATTTCCACGGTGTGACCTTAAGTGATGATGTGCTGGACGACGCCGTGACCCTGGCCAAGCGTTACATCAATGACCGGTTCATGCCTGACAAGGCAATAGACTTGGTTGACGAGACTGCCGCCCACCTCAGGGTGGACAAGGGCAAGACCAGCCCGGAAGTCCGCACCCTGCAAAAGGAACTTAAGCTGGTCAACACCCAGATCGAAGAAGCTGTCGACGCCGAAGACTACGAAAGGGCAGCACGTGCCAAGACCCGTGCTTCGCAAATCAACAAGGAATTGACATCGAAACGGGCTAGCGGTAAGAAGACTAAACGGATAACTGTTACCAGCGAAGATTTGGCCGATGTCGTGGCCAGGATCACCGGTGTGCCGGTTAAGAAAGTTATCCGGTCTGAAGCCAAGTATCTGTTGACGCTTGAGAAAACCCTTGGCAAGTACATCATCGGACAAAGCGAAGCCGTCGAAGCCGTTTCCAGAGCCGTGCGCCGCAGCCGCAGTGGTATCGGCAGCGACAAGCGACCCATCGGCTCTTTCATCTTCCTAGGCCCGACCGGGGTCGGCAAGACCGAGATGGCCCGCGTCCTGGCAAGGGAGTTCTTTGGCAGTGAAAACGCCCTGGTCAAGATTGACATGTCCGAATTCGGTGAACACCACAACGTGTCACGCTTGGTCGGTGCCCCGGCCGGTTACGTCGGCTACGACGATGGCGGCCAGTTGACCGATAAGATCCGGCGCCAGCCCTACAGCTTGGTGTTGTTCGATGAGATAGAGAAAGCCCACCCGGACGTCTTTAACATGCTGCTACAGATGCTGGAAGACGGCTATCTGACAGATGCCAAGGGCCGCCGGATCGACTTTACCAACACCATCGTTATCATGACCAGCAACGTCGGCGCCGACAAGCTGCAGCGCGAGGCCAGCCTCGGTTTCCAGGCCAACAAGGACAGCGACCTCAAGGATCTGGATGCCTTGCACGAGGCCAACAAGACAAAGGTTCAGGAGGAGCTTAAGAAAATGCTTCGGCCTGAACTGTTGAACCGGATCGACAAAGTGATCGTCTTTCGCGCCTTGACCCACAAGGACATCTACAAGATTATCGATCTGCAGGTTGACGAACTAAAAGCCCGTTTACAGCGCAAAGGTTTCAGCCTGCAGCTCAGCAGTGGCGCCAAGCAATACCTGCTCCAGAACGGCTATGACGCCAAGAACGGCGTCCGGCCGCTGCGGCGCTTGATCCAGGATACGATCGAAGACCATTTGGCCCTTGACCTGCTTGACGAGAAATATGAAAAAGGTGATATCATTCAGGTTGCTAGCAAAAATAGCCAGTTGACCTATGCCACCGTCACCGAATAAATTCTCCCGCTTTCTTTCATTCTCTACCCTGTTAGTATTATTGGCCTCCTTGGTCTTGGTCGGTATCAATCGGCTGGCCATCGAGGATTGGTTCAAACTGCGCGGTTATCAGCCCTCATCCGGTGTCATGGCTCTAGCCAACCAGGACACTATGAATGACTACACCAAGCATCTGTTCTATCTGAACAAGCCGCAGATCCTGGGCACGGTCAACGGCTTCCGCCAGGCTTGCCCGGAGAATAAAGACACCATCGTGCTGGGCTGCTACCACCCCGGACAGAACGGCATCTTCATCTATAACGTGCCCGACCCGACGCTGGCCGGCATCCAACAGGTTACGGCTGCCCACGAAGCCCTGCATGCCGTCTACGCCCGGTTAAGCGACCATGATCGTACTGAGCTGAATAAGCAGCTGCAGGCTTTTTACAAGAATGGCCTGACTGACCAGCGCGTGTTGGCCGAAGTCAAAATCTACCAGCAGACCGAACCGAATGACGTACTTGATGAAATGAGTTGCACTTTCGGTACAGAGCTGGCCAATCTGCCGGCCCCACTCGAGGCTTACTACAAGCGTTATTTTAACAACAGGTCGGCCATCGTCGCTTTTAAACAACAGTATGAAGGCGAGTTCACATCAAGGCAAAATGCCATAGCTGCGGACGACCAACAGCTGGCTGCTCAAAAACAACAGATCAGTGCCCAGGAATCGGCCCTGAATTTTCAGTTTAATCAGATCAACTCTGACCGTGCCCGCTTGGACAGCCTGCTTTCCAGTGGCCAGACCGCGGCCTATAACGCAGCCGTGCCGGGCTTCAATAATGAAATCAATACGTACAATAACGGATATGCAAGGTTACAAGCAGCTATTTCGGCATATAATCAACTCGTCAATGAAAGAAACCAGATTGCCGGGCAGTTGACTACCTTGTCGAAGGCGATTGACACCAGGCTGACACCGCAAGCCGCGCCGTGAATTTAATATCGGCTTAATCAGTCAGTGGTAAACTTTTAATACTTAGGAGGTAGTTTGGCCAAGAAACCAGCGACCAGGTATATATGTAGTAACTGCGGCGCCATCAGCAGCAGTTGGAGCGGTAAGTGTCCGCAGTGCGGCGAATGGAACACACTTGAGGAACAACTTTCAGCCACCGCAATTGCCGGCAGTGTGTCCAGGGGCCAAACACTAACCCCGCAATCTGTTTCAAAGGCCGTTAAAGCCGATAAGACCCGACTTAAGACCGGTCTGAGCGAAGTTGATGACGTCTTTGGCGGCGGCATCGTCAGCGGTAGTGTCAATCTGTTGGCCGGGCAGCCGGGTATCGGCAAAAGCACCCTGTTATTGCAACTGGCTTACGGCGCAGCCGCCAAGCACTCGGTCTTATATGTCAGCGGTGAAGAGTCGTCTCATCAGATCGGGCTGCGGGCTGAGCGTTTAGGTACTTTGCGGCCCGAATTACAACTGGCCACCAGTACTTCGGCCGATGACATAGCTGCTACGGTGGCCAGCAGCGCTTATCAGCTGGTAATTGTAGACTCCATCCAAGCCATCACCTGCGCGGCTATCGCTTCGGCAGCCGGTACTGTTTCACAGATTACCAACAGCAGCCAACTGCTAACATTAGCTGCCAAACAATCCAACACTGCCGTCATCCTGGTCGGTCACGTCACCAAGGAAGGCACGATTGCTGGTCCCAAAGTGTTGGAGCACGCTGTCGACGTGGTCCTGCAGCTGGAAGGCGACCGCTACGGCGGGTTTAAACTGCTTCGAGCCGCTAAGAACAGATTTGGTTCGACGAACGAAACCGGCATCTTTGAAATGGTCGAACAGGGCCTCAAGCCAGTTACCAATCCGTCAGCTGCATTGCTGGCTGAACGGCAGGCCAGCGACGGTTCAATCGTGTTGGCCACCATGGAAGGCATGCGGCCCCTGCTGGTAGAAGTCCAGGCCTTGGTCAACCGTACCAGCTACGGATATCCTAAGCGTGCGGCCAGCGGGTTTGACCTGAACAGGCTTAATCTGTTGGTAGCTATGCTGGAACGCCGGACTAAGCTGGCGCTCAGTGAGCAGGATATTTATATTAACATCGTTGGCGGGCTACAGATTCGGGAGCCGGGGGCGGACCTCGCCGTGTGCTTGGCGATCGGTTCGGCGGCCAAGGGCCTGCAGCTTAAGCAGAATGCTGTCGTCTTCGGCGAAGTCGGCCTATCCGGCGAGGTCCGCCACGTACCTTACGCTGACAAACGCCTGGCAGAGGCCAGGAAACTCGGCTTCGACGGCGCCATCGGCCCTGTCCAACGCGGCAAAAAAATACCTGGCCTGAACGGCGTCACTGATGTGAGGAATGCCTTAAATAATTTTTTGGAAAAGGACTAAGGACCGACGTTTACGGATTTAGTGTCGGAACTGCCGCCGTTGCTATCTTGAACAGAGACGTTATATGTGCCTGCTGGCAGGCCATTTATATCGCAGTTGCCCGTGCCGTTGCCGCTACAGCTATCCGATTTGGGGCCGCTAGCGCTCGCCGTGACCGTGCCGTTGCCCCCGCTCCATGACAGGTGAATCACGTGATTGCCGCCCGTCGCCGCCAGCGTTATTTGGCTGGCGGCCGTAAAAGACATGGCTTGGCTGGCGGTTCCAGTATAGAGGACGCTATCAGTGACGCTGGCTGTCAAAGTGCCGCTGCCGCTAGAGGTTGGGCTATAGGTAAATGATACTGTGCTCGGTGAATTACTGACGGCATCGGTGTGGATCGTGTGGCCATCTATGCTGAATGTCAATGTTCCGGGAGCCTGCGGGTATTGAGGATCGCTTAGAGGATGGGTACCTTGGGTGACAGTGGCGGTGATTGTACAGTTGTTTTGACAATTGGAAGGTGCCGTCAAGGTCACTGTGGGCGGACTGTCATTACAATTATGGACGTCATCAGTGGCAGAGGCTGAATTATTGCTGACACCGCTGATGTTGGTACCGATGTTCGGCGTGCCATGGTTGACAAAGATATCAATGTTCCAGGAAGCCACATTGCCGTTATTGACCGTTTGCTTGGCGGCAGCCGGTGTACAAGTCGTGGCCGTTTTGCCAGATATCCGGTCAATCGTAGTGGCTACGTTCTTGCCACTGGTATTGCCACCACCGATGTACCAGCTTGGGAACAGGTCATTGGTCGGGCTGGGTTCGATGTCGCCGAAGTGAATGTGGTTTCTCACTACGAAGGCCGGCCCCGTCTTGATATCCTTGGGCTGCGTCCAATTTACGGGCTTGATGTTGTTGTGGGCAAATTCCATCCAGCCGCGGGTCAATGGCTCTGTCAGGTTTTCCATCGTGGTGTTGAGGTTGACGCGCCGGCTGTGGTTACCAACCCAGCTGACCATGGCATACTTGGTCGACCAACTGGTCATCAGGCCATCGAAGCCGTCGTTAGTCGTACCGGTCTTAACGCCGAAGTTCCAGCCATTGAAGCGATGGAACTTGTAACCCCCACGTGCTAGAGGAGTACAAGTCGTGGCACTACAGCTGCCAGGCAGGTAGCTGGCGTTCGGATCAGAAGCCATGTTGTCGACGATGTAGGCCGCATCCTCCTTAATGACCTGTTTACCAATCGGTTGTTTCCATTGATAAACCGTCTTAGAGGCGGCATCAGTAATCTTAAGGATATAAGTGTGGGGAATGGCTTTACCCAAGCGGCCCAAGGTGGCCAGGCCGTTGACGTGGTCGTCCAGGTGCAGGAAGGCGCCGTCACCGATGGCAGAGGCACCATAGCACTGGGTGGTCTGGGTCAACGCCTCGTCAGCATAACAATTGTAGGGCTTGCGGTTCTTGGACTGGTCATAGGTGTTGTCCATCATGGCAGCGGCCGTGCTGAGAACTTTGTTGACTGAATTTACCCGGCTGGTACTCTTGTCGTTCGGCATGGCCTCGAGCATAGCCTTGACGGCGGGCACATTGCGCGAACCGCCCATGGCATAGCGCAGAGTCAGAGGACCGGGGTACTTGAAGTCATAATCTTCCAGACAGTTGCCGCCCTGCTTGGGCAGGGCCTTGTTGGTACATGGATAACCAGGCAGCGGACCCTGGGTATCATATAGAACCGATCCGGCACCGACATTGTTATTGTTATTTATCAGGGTTACATAATCATATGGCTTGAAGCTTGAACCCGGCGGGATTAAAATACCGGCCGCATAATTGTTCTGACCATGGTCGGGGTTGGTGAAATCCGTGCCGCCGACCAGCGAGACGATCTGGCCGGTTGGGACGTCTTCGCCGACAATGGCTTCTTCGTCGGCGCCGAAGCGCTTCACATGGGACAGGTTAGTGGCGACTAATTGCTCAGCCTTATCCTGCATATTCATATCCAGGGTGGTGATGACCTTCCAGCCGCCGCGCTGGACCGTACTGGCACCGTAAGTCTGCTCCAGCTCCTGCTTGGCGGCCAGTACAAAGTAGGGTGCCCTGATGTCCTGGTACTTGGGAGCCTGTTGGTGGACCTGGGCCAAGATGTCGACCTTCTTGGCGTCGTTAGCTTGGGTCTTGGTGATTAGACCCTGCTTGGCCATCTGATCCAGGATGTAGTGCTGACGGGCAAGCATGGCTGTTGGGTTGAATGTGTCATCGGTCACACTGGCATTGAACTGGGCGCTGGCGTAGGGTGAATAATAACTGGGAGCCTGCGGAATGGCCGCCAGCATAGCCGCCTGGGGCAGTGTCAGGTCCTTGGCCTTGGTCTGGAAGTAATCCCTGGCGGCGCTTTCGACGCCGTACTCAACACCACCGTATGGCGCGATGTTCAGATAGCCGGTCAAGATGTCTCCCTTGGAGTATTCACGCTCCAGCTCGACGGCTAGGATCAACTCTTTGACCTTACGTGTGACGGTACGGTTATTGGTCCAGCCCTCGTTCAACTTGACCAGCTGTTGGGTAATCGTCGAACCGCCTTGGACAGAACCGGTGCTGCCAGCGACGTCGTGATACGCTGCCCGCATGATGCCGCGGACATCGAAGGCGCCCTCCTTGTAGAAATTCTTATCCTCTATTGCCACGGTGGCCTTCTTCATGTAGGGCGAAATCTGGTCGCCAGCAACAGGGATACGTTTGACTGCGTCGTAGTCTTGCCAAAGCACTGTTTGGCCGGTCCGGTCATAATAGGTTATATTGCCGCCAAGGCTGTCACCGGACAAGTCTTTGATTTGCGGAAGATCCTTGCGGAAGTAGGCGAACAAGCCGATCGTCAGGAAAAAACCGACTACAATGGCAGCGCCGATGATTTTGAGGGCAGCGATACCGCCTTGCCGGCTGAACCAGAAGGCAGCGAGACGCTTAGGGTGCAAACGGAACAGGATACGGCGCCAGCGATCCTTGGGCATGGTAGCCAGATAGGCCGCCCTATCAGCTGACAGAGCCGCTTTACGCGCCTTGATCCGGTCACTCAACGAACGGTTCAACTTGATCGTCTTGCCGCTGCGGGTGGTGATGGTGTTCCTCGGTCGGTTGCGGCCTCTGGGTTGTCTCATAGGTGTTGGTCTCTCCCTAGTACCTGGCCCTATTATAGCAAAATCGGCTTAATAAAAAGGCATAAGTTTTTACGGCTTGAACCCGGGCTACGCTATACTGAATGAAAGTATCGTTAACGTTATGCTGAATATGACCCTTTCTGAAGAACTTACGTGGCGCGGCCTGGTAAACCAGACGACATATCCTGATTTGAAGGCTTTGGACGCCAAGCCGATCAGTTTTTACTGGGGTGTCGACCCCAGTGCTGACTCCATGACAGTTGGCAACTTGGCAGCCGCCATGATGGTACGGCACTTTATCAAGCATGGCCACAAGGCTGTTCTGCTGATCGGCGGTGCGACCGGCCTGATCGGTGATCCTGATGGCAAGAAGTCTGAGCGTAGCCTCAAGACCGCTGCTGAGATTACCCGCAACAAACAAGCCATCGTCGCCCAGCTCCGGCAGCTCTTTAAGGGGCAGAACTTCAAGGTGGTGGATAACGCTGACTGGTTCAAGCGTATGCATTACCTGGACTTCTTGCGTGATGTCGGCAAACATGTGCCGATGCGCCAGATGCTGGCCCGTGACTTCGTCCAGACCCGCCTTGGCGAGCACGGCAGCGGTATCAGCTATGCGGAGTTCAGCTACGTCCTTATCCAGGCATACGACTTTTTGCACTTGCATCAGAGGCATGGGGTCAATCTCCAGGTCAGCGGTGCTGACCAGTGGGGAAATTGCATTGCCGGCGTCGACCTGATCCGCCGGAAGACAGGTGACGAAGCGCACGTTTTTTCAGTACCG
>CAZCXO010000028.1:0-7898 GCA_964502645.1 uncultured Candidatus Saccharibacteria bacterium | reverse complement strand
CCCTGATAATCGTTTTCGTAGGCGGGGCAGCGATTTCTCGGCATGTTTATGACATCGACCTCAAGCCGTTTAACTCAGACCAGACTACCCATTTGTTTACTGTAGACAAAGGCGCCTCGGTCAAACAGATTTCCGACAAGCTAGAACGGCAACACTTGATTCGTAGTGCCTGGGCCTTCCAGCTATATGTGCACAGCAAGGATGTCGGTAATCAGTTACAGGCTGGTACTTATGCCTTATCGCCGAGCCAGGATGTACCCACCATCGTCAAAGCCTTGACGCAGGGCAGGGTATCTAAGCGATTGATAACGATTTATCCTGGCCGGCGGATCGACCAGGTCAGGGCCGATTTGATTAACTCTGGATTTTCACCATCTTCGGTCGATCAAGCCCTCGACCCCAGCCAATATTCGGACTTGCCTGCCCTGGCCTTCAAACCGACAGGGGTCAACAACTTAGAAGGGTTACTATGGCCGGACTCCTTTCAGAGGGATGCAACTACAGGTCCGGCTTATATCGTTCGTGAATCTCTGGTCGAAATGGGCCAACACCTGACACAGGACGTCCAGGCCAATTTTGCCGGTGAAGGGCTTAACACCTACCAAGGCCTGATTCTGGCCTCAATGATAGAACAGGAGGTCAATAAAACTACCGACAAACCCCAGGTTGCCCAAGTCTTCCTGTCTAGGTTGAAAGCTGGCTCGGTGCTGGGCTCTGATGTGACAGCTAACTATGGGGCGGTCAAGGCGGGTTTAGCGCCCAGCCTCAGTTATGATTCACCCTATAACACTCTGTTACACCCTGGCCTGCCGCCGACCCCGATCAGTACAATAAGTCCATCGTCACTTTATGCTGCCACCCATCCGGCCAGCACCAGCTGGCTGTATTTCGTGACCGGCGACAATGGTACGACATATTTCTCAACTAATCTGCAGGACCATCAGGCCCAGACCCAACAATATTGCCACAAGCTTTGCAACCAGTGACCCCTTAAGCATAAGAAGCCTTGCACCCCTCACCAGCTTTGTTATAATAGTCGGGTAGCATCGAACAGAGGTAAAGCTTCTCGTAAACCCCTGTCCGGGCTACCTGGAGCCATCCCTGGCATGGCAGCGTCATGTCATTCATTAAAAATTATGCTTCAGAACCAGTGGCATTAGGCCTGGAGTTTGTATTAGTACGACACCTTCAACTCACACGACTCTCGCACATGATCGCTTGCCGGCGTCTGGTACCTTACGCCGTGCCCGCCTCGGACGCTATGTGCGCCAGAAAGTTCAGATTCACACCGGTCGTCCGCGGGCTGTCCGCTTCAGCCTGTTGATCATCAATGTGTTGATTTTGGTGGCTATCCTGACCTTTGTCATCCAACACCCTAAGACGGCCAGCCAACCGGTGTCCAGTGAGGGCTCAGGAGCCGCCGCAAACCCTCTAGACCAGCTGTCATCAGTCAACATTGCCCAGACTGTCGCCCAGCTCAATAGCTTGCCCGAAACGGTTGCCATCGCCAACCAGGCCCAATCACAAGCCGCCGAAGTCGCCATCGCCACATCAGATAATAATGTAGTCAGTAAACCTCAAGTTGTTGATACCGCTCTCAAGTCCAAGGCTGACATTCAAGTTTACGTCACTCAACCAGGTGACACGCTAGCCAGCCTAGCCGCCAAGTTCGGTGTCACCAGTACCAGCATCCTCTGGTCCAACGGCTTGACAGTCAGTAACTTCACACCGGGCACACACCTGACTATCCCGCCGGTCAACGGTGTTGTCTACACCGTCAAGGCTGGCGACACCCCAGTTAGCCTAGCCGCCAAGTATAGTGCCAGCGCCGACCAAATTATCGCTTATAATGACGCCGAGCTCTCCGGCCTCCAGGTTGGCGAACAGATTATCATCCCCAATGCTACCCAAACCGTCGGCGGCGTCACGGCCAGCAATATTGCCAGAGGCTTCCCCTGGGGCAGCAGCCCGATCTACGGTTACAACGGCTATGACTATGGTTACTGCACATGGTACGTGGCAACTCAGATTCCGGTGCCGGCTAACTGGGGTAATGCCAGCAGCTGGGCTTACTTTGCCCGTATGAGCGGCTGGCATGTCAGCTCCACCCCAACCGTAGGCGCGATTGCCCAAAAAGGCGGCGGCGAAGGTCACGTGGGCATAGTCATAGGTGTTAACCCTGATGGTACTGTTACAATCCGTGACATGAACGGTTTTGCCGGCTGGGGCCGGGTGGGCACAGGCACGGTGTCGACTGGGACATTCCAGAACTTTATTACCCACTAGTGCATGAGTTTTATCGATAAAGTAGCTATCAACGTCGTAGCGGGCAAGGGCGGCGATGGTAAACTGAGCTTTCGGCGCGAAAAATTCATCGATCGGGGCGGCCCGAACGGCGGCGATGGCGGCAAGGGCGGCGACGTCGTGCTACAAGCTAGCCAGAACCAGAACACCTTGGCCGCCTTCCGCTATCACAAGGAGCTTAAAGCAGAATCAGGCCAGGCCGGCGGCAAGAACCGCAAGCATGGCCGTAGCGGTAATGACCTTAACGTGGCTGTACCCGTAGGCACGATTGTCAGTAGCGAGAGAGGTGAAGTTTTGGCTGACTTGGTTAATGAAGACCAAAAAGCCGTTATTGCTCATGGCGGCCGTGGCGGTTACGGTAATGCCCATTTCGTGTCGTCAAGGCGCCAAACGCCTAAATTTGCTGAAAAAGGAGAGCCGGGTGAAAGCCTTAAACTACAGCTTGAGCTAAAAATGATTGCAGATATCGGAATTGTCGGCCTACCAAACGCCGGCAAGTCCACATTACTTAGCAAGTTAAGTAATGCTCGTCCGGAGATTGCCGACTATCCTTTCACGACGCTGACACCCAGTCTGGGCGTAGTTGACGTTGACAAAAGCAATAGCTTGCTGATGGCTGATATCCCTGGCTTGATAGAAGGCGCAGCCGAAGGCAAAGGCCTGGGTCACGACTTTCTGCGACACGTCGAACGTACAGCCGTGATCCTTCATCTGATAGACGCTTATCATGAAGACGTAGCTAAGATGTATCAGATAGTCCGGGCCGAGCTGGAAGCTTACCAGCCGGAATTGATTAAGCGTCCGGAAGTCATCGTCCTGAATAAGGTCGAGGGTCTGGATGATGCGATCGTATCCGACTTGATCCAGCAGTTGCAAAAAGCCGCTCCAGCCAAAACACCGATCTTCGCTATTTCCGCCCAAGCCGGCTTGGGCGTCCAACCGATGTTATTTTCCATCAAGGAAGCTGTCCAAACCGCTCGACGCAAAGCACCTAAATCCACTTCGGAACCGACCGTCCCAGTTCTGAAGTTGCCGGACAGCGCTGACAAGTGGCAGGTCAAGAAGCGCCGCAGCGGATTTATCGTTACCGGTTCAAAAATCGAACAATTTGCGGCGCGGACGGATTTTGAGAATGACCAGGCCGTCCAACGCCTGCGCGACATCATGCGGCGCCAAGGCATCTTGCATGAACTGACTCGCCAAGGCATCAAAGCCGGTCAGACCATACAATTCGGCTCGGACGAAACCGCCAGGTTGAATTATTAAAATGGCTGACAGTTTTTTCTTTTACGATTTGGAGACCAGCGGCTTCAGCCCACGCACAGCCCGGATCATGCAGTTCGCCGGCCAACGTACTAATATGGATCTCAAGCCTATCGGCGCACCGATCAATGAACTGATCAAGCTTAGCCCCGATGTCTTGCCGGATCCGGACGCGGTTTTGGTTACCGGTATAACTCCTCAGCAAACCCTGGCCGACGGCTTGACTGAGACCGAGTTCCTCAAGTTGTTTTATAGAGAGGCTACTAAACCCGGCACGATCTTTGTCGGCTTCAATAATATTCGTTTTGATGACGAGTTCGTGCGATTCCTCAATTATCGCAATTTTTATGACGCTTACGAATGGCAATGGCGGGATAAACGGTCGCGCTGGGACATGTTGGATACAGCGCGGATGATCCGGGCGCTCAAACCCGATGGCATCAAATGGCCGTTCGCGCCTGATGGCAAGCCGACCAACCGCCTGGAGTTCCTGACAAAACTTAACAAGTTAAGTCACGATTCAGCTCACGATGCCCTGAGCGACGTCCAGGCTACGATCGATGTTGCCAAGCTACTGCAGAGCAAACAACCCGAACTGTTTGGTTACCTGCTCAAGATGCGCCAAAAAGAAGCTGTCCGGCCGATTATCGACAGCGGCAAGCCATTCATGTACACCTCAGGACGTTACCCGAGCCAATACTTACATACCACGGCAGCGGTATTACTGGGACGGCATGCCGAACAGGACTATGCCCTAGTCTATGACCTGCGGGAGAATCCGACACCTTTCCTCAAGATGTCAGTGGATGAACTGATCGAAGCCTGGAAGTTCACACGTGATCCAGACGCAGTCCGTCTCCCAGTCAAGACTCTTAAATATAACCGTAGCCCGGCAGTTGTTCCGGGAGTGGTCAAGGACGAAGCTACTTTGCAGCGGTTGCAATTATCACGCCAAGATATAATGCGAAATCTGCGCTTGATTTCTCAACATGGCATCGAATTCGTTGACAAACTGTTCAAGGCCGTTAAACGGCTTGACGAAGCCCGAGAGAAAGACCAGATGTCTCTGGTTGATAACCAGCTCAATGTTGACGAACGTCTTTATGACGGCTTCGTACCGGATAGTGACAAGCGCCTGTTACCGGTGGTACGTGCGGCCAAGCCGGCCGAGCTTGCAGACCTGGCCGGTAAACTTACTGATAAACGCTTCCAAAGTCTGTTGCCGCTCTACCAAGCCCGTAATTATCCTGACAGCCTAGGTCCTGAGCAACGCCGCGACTGGGACGATTTCTGCCAACATAAATTACTGGATGGCGGATCCGACAGCCGGCTGGGCCGATATTTCGCACGTCTTCAAGAGTTATCGTCAGGCACTTTATCTGACCAACAGAAATACTTGCTCGAGGAATTGCAGCTCTACGGCCAATCTATCGTGCCGTCTGACGGATCCGCAGATGCAGCTGGTTAGCCGGTAATGGCAGGCGTACGAAGCTGGCGTGCCTAACCGATGCCAGCCACTGTATCAAGGATCTTGAAATCAGGAATAATACCGGTAGCCCGATAGTGATGGCCAGCCAGGCCTGGAATGAGATTTGGACATTGGTCCCCGGAACAAAGCCGAGGACGATAACATTGTACATGGTGCCCCTTGACAGTTTTAGGCCGTCATTTTTATTGATTTGAGCAGAATTATACACCTAATTGTACATACGTCAATAATATTTTATTCCTGCTTATGCTTGTTAGACTAGACGCTAGTCAAAATTTACGATATGGTAAATACAAATGGTGCAGTTATCATGTTGTTAAACAAGCGGGTTACGACCTGGTCCAGCTACATTTAAGTTATTGAGCTCTGGTTCTTAATAACTTAAATGGGAGTAGTTATGAAAATTGATAAGTTTGATATGATGGTGGCTCTCTATGTGTTCGGCATCATGGTGGCTGAGTTAATGGGGGCCAAGACGTTTCCGGTCGCCACCATCGGTAATTTCCACCTGAACGCCAGTGTCGCTATCTTTGTCATGCCGTTGTTGTTTATGTCGGTCGACGTTATCGTCGAAATCTATGGTCGGGAGCGGGCCCGCAGCCTGGTGCGCATTGGCTTGTTAATAGTCCTGCTTCAGATTCTAACCGCCTGGCTGTTCACCAGTCTGTCGCCGTCCAAGCACTACGCGCCGACCAGCGATGCCTATAACACGATCTTCGGCACCTCGATCCGCTTTGGGCTGGCCAGCATCGCGGCCTTCGCGGCGTCTGAATTTCTGGACGTGGCGGTCTTTGCCCGGCTGCGTCAAAGGATGCAGGGCAGAGCGCTATGGCTGCGCAACAACGTTGCTAATTTCCTTTCACAGTTTGTCGATTCAACTGTCTTTGTCGCACTGGCGTTCTACGCTTTCAACCAGTCATTCAGCAGCAATGTCAGTTTCCTAGCCGGCATCATCATTCCCTACTATCTGGTCCGCTGCACAATGTCGATTGCCGAGACACCCCTGATTTATCTAGCCGTCGGCTGGTTTCGCGGTGGCAAGAAACCGACACGAAAATCAACACCAAAATCGACTACCGAGCCGGCCAAGGCCTAGGACTAGAAAAAGTTAATAATTTTCTGTATAATTGGTGTCCTTAATCATAAGGACTTATGGCAGAAGAAATCACGGTCAAAGGTGCGCGCGAGCACAATCTACAGAATATTGATGTCAGGATTCCGCGTAACAAGCTGGTCGTCATCACCGGCTTGAGCGGCTCCGGCAAGTCCAGCCTGGCATTCGATACGATTTATGCCGAAGGCCAACGCCGCTATGTCGAGTCGCTGAGTTCATACGCACGGCAGTTCCTGGGACTGATGGAAAAACCGGATGTCGACCAGATCGACGGTCTCAGCCCGGCCATCTCAATCGACCAAAAGTCAACCTCGCGCAACCCGCGCTCCACCGTCGCCACGGTCACCGAAATTTATGATTACTTGCGCTTGTTATTCGCCAGGATTGGAGTACCGCACTGCCCGGTTGACGGCCAGCCGGTCGTGCGCCAAACCACCAATGGCATCGTCGACCAAATCAATGCCACCACAGCCAGCAAGCGGTTGATGATACTGGCCCCAGTTGTTATCGACAAAAAAGGTGCTTTTGAGCATATCCCAGAACAGTACCAACGCGCCGGCTTCGCCCGGGTGCGGGTCGATGGTGTAGTCTATGCCCTGGATGAGTTTCCAGAATTGGACAAGGCCTACCGCCACCGTATCGAAATAGTTGTCGACCGCTTGGTAAATGACGAAGACAGCCGCTCACGATTGGTTCAATCCATCGAGCAAGCCTTGGATGTGGCCGAAGGCAAGGTCATCATCCTGGATGCTGACAACGACGAGACCTGGTCTTACAGCCTGATGTACGCCTGTCCGCAACATCCCGAGATCACTATTCCAGAACTGGAGCCGCGGACGTTCAGCTTCAACTCGCCGCATGGTGCCTGTCCGGTCTGCACGGGCTTGGGTAACAGATTAGAAGTCGACCCTGACCTGGTAATTCCCAACGGCAAACTGACAATCGCCGAAGGCGCTATCCGTCCCTATAATCGGATAAATGTCGATAATTGGTATATGAAGAAGCTGCAGGCCGTGGCCGATCGAGAAGGTTTCAGCCTGCACGTGCCGACCGGCCAGCTGACCCCGCAGCAGCTGGAACTTATCTTATATGGCACCGGCAAACAGACTTTCCGGGTGTCACTGGGCATGGGCCGATCATTCGAAACTACATATGAAGGTGTCATTCCTAATCTGGAAAGGCGGCACAAGGAAACCGACAGTGACTTTATCCGCCGTGACATTGAGCGCTTTATGCAAGAAAAACCCTGCCACGCCTGCCACGGCCTGCGCCTCAAGCCAGAAGTCCTGGCCATCACAGTCAAGGATCAATCGATCATGGACATCTGCCAACGTTCAATAGATGATGCCTTGGCCTGGTTCAAACAATTGAAGCTGGATGCCAAAGAAACTGCCATCGCCGAGATGATCCTCAAGGAAATCAGCGCGCGATTGCAGTTCCTACAAGATGTCGGCCTGAATTATCTTAACTTGTTAAGATCCGCTAATACGCTGAGTGGTGGAGAAGCCCAACGTATCCGCCTAGCTACCCAAATCGGCTCCGGCTTAATGGGTGTGCTTTATGTACTGGACGAGCCCAGTATCGGCCTTCACCAACGCGACAACGCACGTTTGATCCGAACTCTCAAGCATCTTCGTGATCTGGGCAACACTGTCATTCTCGTCGAACATGATGAAGAAACCATCCGCACCGCGGATTATCTTTTAGACATCGGTCCGGGTGCCGGTA
>CAZCXO010000027.1:0-8070 GCA_964502645.1 uncultured Candidatus Saccharibacteria bacterium | reverse complement strand
TGTCACAGGTGCGTCGCCGAAGCCGCGCAGACGTAAATTGAAATAAGCTACCTTGTTGTCCTGAAGATATGGCAGGTAAGTGCTTGGACCGGCGAACAGGCTATTCTTGGCTACTGGAATGCCACGGATTTCGTTCTGGGCACGAATGACGTTTTCTTTGGATTTCTTTTTGGAAGCTAGGCGCGACTGCACCATCATGTTGTTGAAGTCAGTGTTGCCGCCGATATTCAGCTGTTGATGGAAGTCCACCACGAAGCCGCGGTCAAACGCTAGTTCCTGCAGGACTTGTGACAGGATGCTGGCACCGAAGGCACTGCGCATGTCGTCGCCTACGATCGGCAGCCCGGCCTTGATGAACTTCTTTTCCCACTTGGGATTGCTGGCGATGAAGACCGGTATACAATTGAGAAAGGCCACCCCGGCGTCAATCGCCGCCTGGGCGTAGAACTCAGTCGCTTTTTGAGAGCCGACCGGCAGATAGTTGATGAGAATGTCGGCCTTGGTTTGTTTGAGCACTTTGACGATGTCAACCGGTTTAGCCTTGGCTATTCGGAAAGCTTCGTCCTCTGGCTGCCCCAGCATGTAATTAGAAACGCCGTCCAGGACCGGACCCATCAAGACAGTCGGGCCAGGCGGGACCTTGGGCATGAAAACCCGTGCGCAGTTTGGCTTCGCAAAAATGGCTTTGCCGACTGGCTGGCCGACCTTGCGCTTATCGACGTCGAACGCGGCTACTACTTCTATATCAGTCGGACCATAACCGCCGATATCCTCGAACATCAGACCTGGCACTTCTTTGTTTTGGTGCTGCGTGTAGTAGGCAAAGCCCTGGTAAAGTGAAGAAAAACAATTGCCTATACCGACCACGGCGATCTTAATTGGGGAATGTTGCTTCATGGACCGTCACAGCCTTGCTTGATTCAGCCATTCTAACAAAACTGGGTTCAAATTACCATTAGACTAGGGCGTGGAAACGTAAGGGTTGCCGGCAATATAAAACCGCCATGGCTCATCCTGGGCGCGGCTGATACCGATGCGGGTGGTTTGGATGATGCGATCAGGCGGCAGGGCGGATTCTGGAAGCAGTCGCAGGGGTGGGTTCCTTAAATCATGACCATTCAATTTTTTGTCTATGGCCAGGGCCTGGCATAGTTTGGCTGGACCATTGGTCAGTTCAATACCGGTTCGGCTGCGTCGCTTGGCCATTTGGGCTTTGCCACTAAGCGGCTCGACGGCACGTATAAGCACAGCCGAACCATGACCAACCGGCCCGACCACGATGTTGCAACAGTAGTGCATGCCGTAAGTAAAGTAAACGTAGAGATAGCCCCATTGGCCGAACATTACCTCAGTTCGCGGCGTCTGGCCGCGGTAACTATGGCTGGCTATGTCGCTTTGGTCGTAGGCTTCGGTTTCGATGATTCTGGCTTGAAGCAAGCGGCCATCAACGGTTCTTTCGAGTACACAACCCAATAGCCTAGGGGCTGCTTCTATGGCTGGCCGGTTGAGAAAGTCAAGTATCATGTAAGCCTTGTATTATAATCATAGGCAATGGCAGAAACTTTGGAAACCGTCCTCAAAACCGCCAACCTGACCAAAAAGTATGGCAATTTTGCCGCCTTGTCCTCACTCAACCTTGAGGTTAGAAAGGGTGAAATACTTGGTTACCTGGGACCTAACGGTGCAGGCAAAACGACTACCCTGAGGCTGTTATTAGGACTGATCAAGCCTACAGCCGGGCGGGCTGAGATCTTTGGGCTGGACAGCCAACGACAAAAGGTCGAGGCTCATAAACGGCTGGCTTATGTGCCTGGCGAGGCGACTTTTTGGCCCAACCTGACCGGTGCCGAAACGCTGCACTTGCTGGGACAGCTACATGGACGCGTCGATGAGAAGTACCGCCAGCAACTGATCAAACGCTTTGATTTTGAGCCTGATAAAAAAGTCCGGACCTACTCCAAGGGCAATAAGCAAAAAATCAACCTGATCGCGGCTCTGTCGACGCGGGCCGAACTTCTGCTGATGGACGAGCCGACCAGCGGTCTTGATCCGATTATGGAGCAGGCTTTTCGTCAGTCGGTACTGGAGGCTAAGGCCAATGGCCAGACTGTCTTCTTGTCTTCGCATATTTTGGAAGAGGTCGAAGCACTATGCGACCGTGTCGGCATTCTGCGCGCCGGCGAACTGGTCGAACTGGGCACCCTGGCTGAGATGCGCCACTTATCAGCTGTTACAGTTCAAGCCACTTTTGCCGGCAAACCACCTAAAGTCAACCATATAGAAGGTGTCAGCGCCGTGCATATCGTTGGTTCACAACTGACCTGTCAGGTCCACGGGCCTATCGAACCGTTATTAACGGTCATCACCGCTGCTCATCCCAAGACTCTGTTGAGCCGTGAACCATCGCTTGAGGAACTATTCCTGTCCCTGTACGGCGATAAGGATCTGCGCAATGCCGACAGCCGACGCTAAGACAGCCTGGCGTACCTACCGCAGCCCTGGTACTGTCATCGGCCGCTTTGTGGCCAGGCGGACGGCTCGCGGCGCCGCCTTTTGGGCACTGGCCTTTGGCACTCTGGTAGCCTCCAAGGCGGCCGGTTTTGCCTCGGCCTATCCGACGCCGGCTGAGCGGATTAAGATTGCAGCTACTTTTGGCCATAACGTGGGCCTTAGCGCCTTACTTGGTGTGCCGCATAAGATCAGCACCGTGGCTGGCTTTACCACTTGGAATACGCTTGGTGTGATGGTAATCATCGGTGCCATCTGGGCTTTCTTGCTGGCTACCAAGAACTTCCGAGGCGAAGAAGATAACGGCCGCTGGGAAATCCTGTTAGCTGGTCCGACAACAGCCAAGCGGGCGGCACTGAATGTTCTGGCAGGCCTCGGAACTTCCATGTTAGTTTTCTACGTCGTGGTGGCGGTAACGTTTGTTCTAGTGGGCCGAATCCACTCGGTCGACTATGGCCTAACGGCTGCCTTATTCTTTGCTCTGGCGGCCATTGCCGGCGCTGCCATGTTCATGGTAGTAGGGGCCGTAGCCAGTCAGGTAATGCCGACCCGCGCCATGGCAGCTCGTCTGTCAGCCTTGGTTTTTGGTGTCTGCTTCCTGGTCCGGGTCATGGCCGATACCACGAGCGCGCACTGGCTGTTAAACATCACTCCCCTTGGCTGGATCGAAAGACTACAGCCCTTATTTGACCCTAAACCGATCTGGTTATTACCGATTATGGTTTTTATTATGGCATTTACCAGCCTGGCTGTTTATCTGGCCAGCCGGCGCGACCTGGGTGACAGTACCATTGCTGATCATGACAGTGCTGAGCCCAAGCTCAAACTGCTTAAGACTCCTTTAGCCGCTGCTTTCCGCCTGACCCGGACGACCAGCTTGAGCTGGCTAATGGCGATGGGTATGATGAGCCTGTTCTACGGCCTGCTGACCAAATCGGCTGCCCAGGCTTTCAGCACTTCCTTATCAGCCCAACATGCCTTGTCCAAAATAGCCCATACCGCCCAGGCAGTCGGCGCCACGATTTTCCTTAGCATTGCCTTTCTACTGATAGTAACGGTGTTGATGTCCTATACGGCTAGCGCCGTCGGTGCCCTACGTGAGGATGAGGCCCAGGGCTACTTGGATAATTTACTGGTCCGTCCCGTCAGCCGCCTGCAATGGCTGGCCGGCCGGTTATCTTTAATAGGTCTGGTGTTAGTAGCCGCCTGCTTAGTGACTGGCACAGTTATGTGGCTCGGTGAGAATAGCCAGCATACCGGAGTCAGCTACCACACCCTCTTATCGGCCGGCTTTAATATGCTGGGACCGGCTATCCTGGCTTTGGGCATCGCAGTTTTCAGTTTCGGAGTTGTGCCCCGGCTGACCACTGTTATTGCCTATGGCGTCATCGCCTGGTCGTTCCTGATAGAAATGGTCAGCTCCGGCATCAACCTTAACCACTGGATTCAAGATACTTCTATCCTGCATCACATCGCCCTGGCACCTGCTACCGACCCAAACTGGCACACCGATCTCAAGCTAGCACTTATCGGCTTTATTCTAATAAGTCTTGGTGCAGTTGTTTTCAACCGCCGTGATCTACAGGCCGAGTAGCTAAGTAGCGGTTCACGTACTTATATATAAGCGCCGCAACTAAAGTGACGAAGTAAAACAACCAGACAGCGTGAAACCAGCCCCTCTGCAACTGGGTACCCAGGCGCAGGCCATGGTAGACAATAGCCAGCATGGCGAAATCGCTGGCATCGGCCACATAATGCCACCATGATTTCTGGCCATAGACACGGCGGAATTCAAAAGCTAAGAATACTAACAAAGACGCCGTGCCCAAAAGAGTGATCCAACCCAGGCCATGAGCCACATAAGTCTCATAACTATGCGGCGGCAGGCCGAAGCCGTCGCGGAAACGCTGGTAAATCAACAAACCCGGGTGCAGACAGATGAGAACTAGCACCGCATAGCCGGTCCAGCGGAAGAAGGGCGCCAGTACTGCTCTGTCAAGTGACCAGTACTCTTTCATGACGACCGCCATATAATGCGACCACATGATACTGAACGCCAATAAGCCAAGGACAGGAAAGAAAACATAGGTATTGAACGGCAAGACGTGCCATCGGTAGGAGCTGCCCCAAGCGACGATGGCGACAACTGAGACGACAGCTGCCAAGGGCCAAGCTATCCAACGACTTAATCGGGCTGCGTTCAGCGGCGACTTTGGCTGACTCATCACAAGTATTATACCCGTCCGGTCACAACACGATTGACAAATCAGATGCCAACCGGCATCATAAAGATAAGTATAAGCATTAAGTTATGCCTCCAGATAATTCATCCTCCCCTGACGATAAACCTGACCTTGACGCTACTATAGGGTCAGATCCAACCTCTCCTTCTGAGCAACTTGAACCGAAAGTGACCGGTACGCCACCACCACTATCTGAACAGACTCCAGCCGGATCGTCCAAGCCGATCGTTGGCAAAGGCGGCCGCAAAGGCAAGGGCTGGTTAATAGCTCTGTTGATTCTATTGATTGCGGCCGGTGCCGCAGCAGCTTACTTTGCGCTACATAAGACCAAGTCGAACCCGACGGCTACCGTCGCGACCAAAAAAGATGTCGCCCTGATTAATTACGGCGTACCGAACGATGGTGCCGTGCCGCAATACCCTACCAACATCATCGGTAGTGTCACATCGGTTGAAATCAATGCCCAGCTGTTCGAAGGTCTTGTCGGTTACGAGAATCTGACCAAGCTGTCTCCTCTGTTAGCCACCAGTTGGTACAATCCTGACGATTCGACCTGGATATTTACCTTGCGCCAGGGCGTCAAGTTCCACAGCGGTCGCACCATGACTGCCGACGACGTCAAGTACACACTTGATTATGCTGTCGCTCATCAGAACGACAATGACGGTGGTTCCGTGCTATCGATTGCCAGCACCATCAAGCAGGTGGACGTCATGGGCGCCAACAAAGTCAAGATAACCACAGACGGACCTGACCCAGTCTTGTTAAATCGTCTTACCTATCTTGGCATCATTGATTCCAAGGCCAAGCTTGGTGATGTCAATGCCGGCACTGGGCCGTACATGGTCAAATCAGGCACGACACCGACCGATACCTCAATTGACTTGGCCGCCGTCGGCTCTTATTGGGGCGGCCACGTCTATACCCGTGAGGTCAAGATTAACCTCTATGATGACCTTGACCAGTTGGCCAAGGATGCCAAGGATCGCAAAGTAGACCTATCCGGCGATTTTACCTTAACCCAGCTCAAAGACATCAACCCCACCAAGACCATTTCAGTGCCCGACGAAGGCGTTAACTTTATCGGTTTCAATACTGAAAAGGCCGGTTCACCTCTCAAGACTCTAGCCACACGCCAAGCTGTGGCTGATGCTCTGAATATGCCGGCTATCGCCAAGGCCGCCGGCCTCAAGGTTGACTTTGCGAACCAGCTGGTGCCGCTTCTGATACCTGGCCACAATCCGGCTATCAAGGACAATAAGTATGACCAGGCCAAAGCCAAGCAATTATTGGCAACGGTTCCAAACGCTGCCACTACAACCTTGACTTTCGCCTATCCGAGTCGCGACATGGCTCTAGCAACGGAAATTATTAATGAACTTAAGGCCGTCGGCTTGAACATCCAGGGCAAGCCGGTTGATGACTTCAACACCCTGATAGACAATGTCTTGGCCGGTGACTACGATATCTACACTTATGGCTACTCCAGCAGCACCCAGGACGGGCTGGATATCCTTGGTAGCATCCTGGAGGGTAATAACGACTACAGCAATTCCCAGATTGACGACCTGATCCAACAGGCTGGCAACACGCTGGACCAAGCCAAGCGCCTGCAAGCCATGCAGAAGGTTGCCACCATCGTGTCAGACGAAAAGCCTGTCATCCCACTGTACACAGTCGACCGTCAATACGCTTTGACCAAGCCCTACACCGTCAAGCCCGACATTCCGGGAATGGTGACCGGCGTCTACTTCTGGAAAGTCTATCAGAACTAAAAGGTCTGATATCTTCAATCCTTGGCAGGCAGTTTTTGGCGGAGTTTCAGCTTCAGTTCCTTGATGGTCGTGGCAGTGTAGAAGAAGCCATAGGCGAATAACAGATAACTGGTGACCCAAGCCAGATCTATCATGGTGTAGGGCCAGACCAGCTCTGTGTACTTGTTATTGAAGATGGCGAACAGGATGTCGCCGGTCAGCATGAATATCAAAGCCAGCAAGATCAGCGCCCAAAAGTTAAAGAGCTTACCGCCGCGGTAGTCCAGTGTCATATTTAGGATGAACAAACTGGGTACTATTAACAGCAAGTCAGCCACGCCATAAGCTGTGGCAATCAGATTATTGATAAACGGATCACCAGGATTGTAAGCCACGAAAACGCCGAAGTAGATAACAATAAAACTAAGGGTCGCCAACAAAAGCAGGATCAATACCAACGCCAATTTGTTGAAATCATGCCAACTGATCTGATGCAGGCTGATTTCCTTGACCAGACCGGCCATCATCAGGGGGTAAGCCAATAGATAAAAAATATCAGCTACCGATGGGAACGGGTTGATATGGAAGACGAACTGGAACAAGAAGAACAGCAGCTCGCCTATAAAGAAACAGAGCAGGCCAGCCGTCAGTAGAGCCATGGATTTGCCATGTGTATTGGCCAAACGGTAAGTCCGTACAGCGTAAAGTCCGTAGATCGTGGCAATGAATGGCGGAACCAGGAACAGGGTATTGCCGAGCACATCGCTGAGTTGAAACAGGTATACGATTATGATCAATGCATATAGTGAAACCAAGCTCAAGATAAAGGTTTTCTTGCTCATCACGATTTATCACTCAAAATCTTAAGTTTCTTTTCAGTCATCTTGGGGCCGACGAATTCCAATAAAACTGACCTGGCGCCGTTAATGATACCGCCATCATCGTCAAATTCGTATAGCGCGTAAAAATCCTCGGCGACTTGGGACCCCATCGTCTCAGAGATAAGTTCGGTCGCTTGCTCCAGCAAAAGCCCTTGCTTTTTCATCATTACCACCAGCGGTTTACGCTTTAACTATAGCAGACTGGCTATTCGGATTCTGATTTAGTCAGAGCTAGCTGCATCTCGAAATCGTTTAACTCGGTGGCTTGTTCAATAAAGTATGTGGCCGCTTCGCCGCAGGCCAGGCTTTCATCCCAAAGGCGTTCACGCTGTCTTCTCAGCCAAGGTTCTCGAACAAGCTTTTTTATTACAGTGAAAGGATTAAGTGATAAGTAATCCTGGCTCAACTCTTTTTCAATCTTGCCAATCGGACGTCGTAATGATCGTTCTCTTGCCCGGGCTGTCATAAGTGATACGGCCATCACGTTCAAGGCGTATGCATTCCGGCCAAGCCTTGTTTTGGCCTTGGTTTGGATATTGGTCTTCATCTCCTCTGTATCAGCAGTCGGCACCAAACCCTCGGCAATGCTCTGGGCGAGTACATAAGCCGCAAGGTGAGCCCCATCCTCATCCAGTTTCGGATAGACGTCCATTTCTTCGCTAATCAAGTGTTCTGACATTAAGA
>CAZCXO010000026.1:0-8133 GCA_964502645.1 uncultured Candidatus Saccharibacteria bacterium | reverse complement strand
CCATATCTTCAGGACAATAAGGTAGCTTATTTCAATTTACGTCTGCGCGGCTTCGGCGACGCACCTGTGACAATTGACGCTAAACTGTCCGTCCAAGACTCGGAGAATAGCGCTGGTGTCGTCATCGACGCCATCCGCTATCTCCAGGTCGCCCGCGAGCTAGGCGTTACCGGTGCCCTGCGCGGCCCCAGCGCCTGGACCCAGAAGACCCCTCCCAAGCAGATGACCTACGCTGACGCCAAAGCCGCCTGCGAATCACTCGCCCGCCGCGAAGTCCCCACAGCCCACCGTTAATCGCCAATCATTTGACGCAACCACCTGGCTGGCAGGCTTGGCCGGACGCGTTTGGCAGCTTCTGCGAAGGCAAGATCATCCGCCGCCTGTACACCAGCAGCGATTTCTTGCCTAAGGGTTTCATCATCCTTCTTGACAATGCCTTCGATTAAACTGGTAACCGCGACAACTGGCCGTCGGAAGCCGTTATCTCTATTCACAGCAATACACAAACCAATAACCCTATAACCATTGATAGACGCACGAGCCATATCAACTATTCCAAGATGGACGTTTTTTGGCTCAATAGTTCGTTTTGCCTTGCCTTGTCGGCTGCCTTCCACGAACGACGCCTGGTCACCCTCAGCGTCATAGTTAGCGGCACCGAGTCCAATATTGCGCCTCCTAAGGTGTTCTATATGGGAATCGCGATAAATGTTATTGGCGCCTTCAATTTCAGGAAACAACCTGAATCTCCAGTTATTATAGTCTTGCTTACGAACGGCAACACTGATACCCAGCTTAGTTAGAAACCAACCTGTTACCGGATTATCAGCCAGGACAGGTTTGGCCAAAATGGTTGCTCCGTTCTTTAATCTGTCCAGAGAGGTTCCTAGAACACCGCCAGCGGTTATCAACGGGTCAAGTTCATCATGATGTTTCATAAAAAGCGCCAGGAGATTTCCGGCTTCGAGGCGCTCGGATATTTGTTCCTCAAGCTCAGGTTCAAAAACCGTTTCTGGGCTAAAGATAAGCCTCAAGGCATGAAAAACCGGTTTAGTAAAATGGGGATCGGCTTTTTCGGTCTGGCAATAATCAAAGAATTCATCGATGTGTTGGTGGGTATCAAAACGGACAGGTGGAGCCAGGTTTATGGACATATAATCGATTATTTTAACAGCTATTTGCATATCCGGCTAGGAAAGGTCTCCTTACAAGTTGACGCCCCATCTGTGGCTGCCTATACTAGGCAGGCATGGCAAAACCGCAATTGGTTATCTGTGGGTCGGTGGCGATTGATCGGATTATGAACTTTTCCGGGCGCTACCGTGATTTGATCAAGCCTGAAAAACTGCATGCTCTGTCCCTCAGCACACTACTCGACAAACTAGAGGATTCACGCGGCGGCATCGGTGCCAACATTGCCGCCAGCATTGCCGTTCTGGGCGAACTGCCGTTGTTAGTAGCCTCCGTTGGCAAAGATGCCAAGAAATATATTGATGATCTGGCCAAGCTCGGCATTGACACCTCATATATTCATTTCAGCGATCTGCCGACAGCTTCGTTCAATGTCATAACCGATAGTGAGGGCAGACAAATTGGCGGTTTCTATCAGGGTGCAATGGGTGATAGCGACAGCCTGAGCCTGGAACCATTCAAAGGCACTGATGCTGTCGTCCTTGTAGCAGCCAATAATCCGCAGGCCATGAACCGTCAAGTCAGCCAGTGTCTGGAGTTTGGTCTGCGTTTGGTTTACGACCCTGGCCAGCAAGTAGCTGAGGATACTGTGGATCTGGCTGCCGGTGTTAAAAATGCCGAGGTGCTGTTTGTTAACGATTACGAACTCGGCTTGCTGTCACAGAAAATCAATTCCGGACCTGAGCAGGTTAAGCAGCAGGTGCCGATTGTTATAACTACGTTTGGTCGTGACGGCTCTGTTATCGAGGGCAAAAAAGTCGGCCAGCCCATCAAAGTCAGCATCGCTAAACCGGCAGCAGTAGTTGACCCGACTGGAGCCGGTGATGCGTACCGGGCTGGTTTTTTGTATGGATACTTGCGACAATGGAAGCTACGAAAGTGCGGACAATTGGGCGCTGCGATGGCATCGTTCATTATCGAGCGCCATGGTACTCAGCCCTGGTTTACTAACGTTGACGTGGCCAAGCGATACCAAGAGAACTTTAATGAGGAGATCGATTTGTAATGGCAAAGCACGACTACAAGGTCAAGGACCTGAAATTAGCAGACTGGGGCCGGGCCGAGATAAATCTGGCTGAAAAGGAAATGCCAGGGCTAATGACTCTGCGTAAGGAGTTCGGTAAGAGCCAACCGCTCAAGGGCGCCAGAATTGCCGGCTGCATACACATGACCATTCAAACCGCCGTTTTAGTTGAGACGCTTCAGGCTCTCGGGGCCGAGGTCCGCTGGTCGTCATGCAATATCTTCTCAACCCAGGACGAAGCAGCGGCTGCTTTGGCAAAAGCCGGTACGGCGGTGTTCGCCTGGAAAGGTGAAACAGAAGGCGAATACTGGTGGTGCGTTGAACAGACCCTGAAGTTCCCAGGCGGCAAAGGACCCAACATGTTGCTGGATGATGGCGGAGACTTGACAGCAGTGGTACACGATAAGCATCCTCATCTGTTGGAGCATATCAAGGGCGTCAGCGAAGAAACCACTACCGGTGTCAAGCAGCTTAATAAGTATCTAAAAGAAGGCAGCCTTAAGATCCCGGCTATCAATGTTAATGACAGTGTGACCAAATCCAAGTTTGATAATCTCTACGGTTGCCGCGAATCGCTGGTGGATGGTATCAAGCGGGCTACTGACATCATGTTGGCCGGCAAAGTCGCCGTTGTGGCTGGTTATGGCGATGTCGGCAAGGGCAGCGCCCAGTCACTGCGGGCCTTCGGCTGCCGAGTCTTAATCACTGAGATCGACCCGATCTGTGCCCTGCAGGCCCTGATGGAAGGTTACGAGGTCGTGACCATGGACGAAGCCGCCTCCAAAGCCGATATCTTCGTGACTGCCACTGGCAACAAGGACATCATCACTCTGGAGCATATCCAACAGATGAAAGACACAGCCATAGTTTGTAACATCGGTCACTTCGATGACGAAATCCAGGTCCAAGGATTGAACGACTTGCCAGGAGTCAAGTGTGAAACCGTCAAGCCATTGGTCGACCTTTACACTCTACCCAATGGTCGGCGAATAATACTCCTATCCGAGGGACGTCTGGTGAACCTGGGCAATGCCACGGGCCATCCGTCTTTCGTGATGTCCAACTCCTTCTCCAACCAGGTTTTGGCCCAGATAGAACTCTATACCAAACCGCACAAAGTCGGCGTTTACCGTCTGTCCAAAGAACTGGATGAAAAAGTCGCCCGCATCCATGTCGAAGCCTTAGATGGTCATCTGACAGCGCTTTCCAAAGACCAGGCCGACTACATCGGCGTGCCCGTCCACGGCCCCTTCAAATCCGACCATTACCGCTATTAAATCCTTTTAGAGAACCATTGCCTGGCGATGGCCTCGTCTGTTTTCATGGCTTTCATCAACTGATCTATGGATTCGAATTTTTGGTTAGAGCGATGGAAGTGCTGGATTTCTAGTTGGAGCTTTCGCTCATAATAATCCCTATCCGGGATGTCAAGCAGGTGGGCTTCGACCCGTCGATCCTTATCCCCCATAGTGGTTGGTACACCTACAAAAATTAAGGCTGGGTGATGTTTCCATTCCGCCAAATCCGCCAGGCCGAAGTAGACGCCATCTTTCAAATCGGTGTCGATTTTTACATTGGCAGTCGGGTAGCCTAGCTTACGGCCATTGCCCTTGAAACGGGTCACCTTGCCTTCCATTTTGGCTGGTAAATCGGACATTATCGGCTTAACAAACTATCGGATAAATTCATGTAAATGCGGATGTCTTGGGCAGTCGTGCCATCCGGTCGTTGACGTTCGCTTGGTACCTGATCAGTGTCTTCGAAACCGAGTTTGTGGTAGATGTGGACGGCCGCGCCGTTCGAGGCCCAGGTTTCCAGCCAGAAGTTTCTTAAGCCATACTCGCTGGCCGAGTCAGCGATGATCAGCCACGAAAACGGCGCGGCCAGGCCCTGGCCCTGACCGGCCTGCCCGATCCGGACAGCAAAGGTGACTTTTCCACCCGCCACATGCTTGTTGAGGCCAGGGCCAGCCCAGCCATAACCGACTAACCCCAAGTTAGCACCATTCTTTTTTAGCAATATGTAAAAAGCTCTTCCTTTGGTCATCCATTTGGCTGCAACATCTCTGTTATTGAAGCGTTCCGCAGAATCTTTGGGGCAGTATTCTTTTATGGCCGGTTCCTGGGACATTTTCAGGACCTCATCAGCGAATTCCGGCGTCAAACCGCGACGGATTTCAAATCCGGCTGACTCTAATTTTTCAGCATCGGCTTGGCCGTTCGGTCCCACGCCTTTGAAAGACAGTTTCTGTGAGTCACTAGCTAGCGACATTGGTAAGCCAGTCATAATAAATCCTTTAAACCAGCTGCAATCGACTCGGCTTGGGCTTGGGCATCAGGTGCTTCGACCATTACCCGGACTACCGGCTCAGTGCCTGACGGTCGGATTAATAAACGTCTGGAATCACCCAACTTATGTTCCTGCTCAGCAATGAAAGCTTTGACATTCTCATTATCAAGTTTGGATTTGTCGGCCACGGACAAATTCACAAGTGCCTGCGGCACTAATTCGATCTTATCCCGCCACCCAGCAAGATCTTTACCACTTTTAACGACCGCCTCCAGGACCTGTGTAGCCGCCAACAGTCCATCGCCGGTTTTCAAGAGCTCAGGCAAAATGATATGGCCAGATTGTTCACCGCCAATCTGATAACCGGTCTTGGCCAGGCCTTCCAGGACATAGCGGTCTCCGACCTGGGTCCGTTCCAATTTGATATCCTTGTTTTTCAAGGCTTTCTCAAGCCCGAGGTTACTCATAACCGTCGTAACCACACCTGGCAAGTTCCTGCTCACAGCCAGTATGTAAATAATGTGGTCACCATTGACTTCCCTGCCCTGGCCGTCAATCATTAACACCCGATCGGCATCACCGTCCAGCGCAATGCCCAAATCCAAATTGTCATTCAAAACGGTTTGCTTGAGAGCTTCTGGGTTAGTGGCGCCGCAGCCATCATTGATATTGCGGCCATCAGGTTGATCGGCCAATGGCCTTTCGTCGGCGCCCAGTCTTTCATACACTTTAGCGGCCAGCCCGCTGGCGGCACCGTTAGCAGTATCGATGGCGATTTTCAGCCCATTGAATTTACCGTTGGTACTTTCAACTAGAAAATCTTCGTAGGCCTTAATCAGGTTTTCATCTGTTTTGGTATGGCCGGGAATTCTATCGGCCAGGTCCTGCTTAATCAGGGAGTTCAACGATGTCTCGGTCTCATCTGATAATTTGTCACCTTTGGAATCAAATACCTTGATGCCGTTGTATTGGTAGGCGTTGTGGCTGGCTGTGACCATGACACCAGCCACGAAGTTTTCATGCTGGCGCGTAATATAGGCCAACCCGGGTGTCGGTAAGACGCCGATCTTTGTGACGTTAACGCCGACAGCTGTCAAGCCTTTGGTAATGGCCTCCGCTAAACCGGCTGATGATTCACGGGGATCCCAGGCTAATACAATCTCTTGGTCCGGTTTGGCAAAATGAATGCCGACCGCACGGCCGACTTGTTCCGCACCGGCGTCGTCCAACGGATATTGTCCGGCCAGCCCCCTGATGCCATCCGTACCGAACAATTCCCTGCTCATGCTCCAAGTATACCCTAGGGCAGGTATGTCACGTCGTCATCGCTAAGCCGCAACAGGCCTTCATCGTGACGGCGCTGATCCAGATAATGGGCCATCAAGCCGGCCGATCGGCCTAGGATGAATAAGGCGTTGAAGAATTCTATGTCTACTAATTCCTGCAACTCATCATGTTTGTAATGAAGCTCGGACTCAAGCAAGTCAAGCATGATGGCGGCAATCGTGCCATCGACGTTAAGAATCAGGTTGGCTTTTTTAGAAGTTGTGACCTCTTCTATACCTTTAGCGAAGTTCAGATACCGGTCACCGTTGCTATTACCTGTGAACTGTTCAACCAGGGCTTTGACACGGGGATCCGGTGTATCCAGACGGTACTTCTTGTGGCCGATACCCGGAATAATGCCGCTGTTATCCTTGAAGCCAGCCACGAAAGCCTTGGGTTGGATCTCTTTATAGACACCTTCCAGCCAAGCATCAGCAGCGGCATTGACGGCACCGCCGAAGCGAGGACCGATAGTCAACAGGCCAGCCGTCAAGCTGGAAGCGATGTCCTTGCCAGCCCGGGCAGCCACGATCGTATTAAGCGCACCCGAAACATAAGGGCCATGATCAGCCAGCAGACGCAGGATGTAATCGGTAAAGTTAATGACCTTTTGGGATTCCACTTGGTTGCCGAGCAGGAGTGAGATATATAAGCCAGCTAGGCTGTTAGCCTCCACCGTAGCCAATAAGTCCTTGCCGAGCAGGTTGATGTCGCCGTGGACATCACCAGAAACCCGGCTGACGATCAGGCTTTTACGCCTGGCACCGATAGGTTTGTGTGACTGGGATGATTCGGGCATACTTTCTCCTCCTGATAATTCTACGCTTAAATCAGCAAAAACATCTACCACTTTGACACCGACCCCCCTAAGCACATCTTTTTTAGCTTGGGCTGTCTCAGTCTCTTGGGCGGCCATGGCCTTGGCATGACCGAATTGTGGCGGTTCATCAAACAGGTCCGCAACGGTGCCTGCGATGTATGCGACTACCGGCTTGGTAACCCTACCCTTGGCAATCAGGTCAGCTATGGCATATTCATCCTCACCGCCTAGTTCACCGAAGTATATGATCTGTTTGGTAGCTGAATCGGCTTCGGCCAACAGGAATGTCTCGGCTGGCGTGGCTATGGGGTAACGGTCGCCGCCTAGAGCTAAAGCGAATGAAACGCCTCGGCCGCTGCCGGTGACTATATGGATCAATTCGTTGACCATGCCACCGGATGTCGATACGACTGCCGTATCACCAGCCATGAAGATACCGGCTGAAACCAGCTGCGGATATTGGGTGCCGCCGATCGCGCCCAATTTTAAGAGACCAGGTAAAAGCACGCCGACGGAGGCCGGACCGGCTACCAATACACCGGCTTTGTCAGCCATTTCCGCCACCGCCAGGGCATGGGCTTCGGGCACCTGCTCGGCAAAGATATTGGCAGCCTTCAGCTCTGGCAGACGTTCGAAAGCTTCTGTCATGCTGCTAAGCACCCGGCGGGCGGATTGGACATTAAGCAAGGCGTTGACACTGTTGCGAACCTTAAGTGGGATCGAAGACAGTTCGGCGTAAACCGGAATCATTGTTTCTGACTGACCCCAGAAATAACGCTCCTGCTTACGGCCGCTGCCGACGATCGCTGCGATATCCGGTTTTTCCCGGCCGATACAATAGCTATAGTCAAGCATTGATTGGATGATGCCCGGATGACTGCCTAAACAGATTGTCCGGGGTTCGATCCGGCGGAGATCGTTCAGTTTACTCACTGGAAATCTCCTTGAGAGCCTCGTCAACGGCCACAGTCAAGGGTGTTGTCGGACTGTGAACTGCCCCTAACAGGTCGTGGCGTTTGAGCAATGCTTCGATATTGGCGAGTCCTTGCTCCTGGTTCGGTCCGCCGCGGCGGACGAAGACTTTGACTTTCTGAGCCTTAAGCACGTCGGCCACTTCATCAATCGCCTTGATAACACCTGCAAAAGTCTTGGCCACGTCGGTGAAATTAGCGACCGCGCCGCCGATGAACAAGACTTTGCGAGAAGCGGACGATTTAACCAGTAATTCGAGCAATGCTTTGGTATATAAGTAGGTTTCCTCACTATTGGGGTTGCCGCTGTATTCACCATAATTGGCCAGCTGTTTACCGAAACCCTGATTGTAGACCTCGTCAGCCACGACAACGCTGGCACCGCCGCCTGACAACAGCAAGAAGATGCCACCATCCGGTTCGAGTACGCTGAGCTTAAGTGACGCCGGCGACTTGGCATCCAGTTTTTGGATCCTCAATTCTTGAGGCGTTAAGTCATGTCCGATATGTTG
>CAZCXO010000025.1:0-8279 GCA_964502645.1 uncultured Candidatus Saccharibacteria bacterium | reverse complement strand
TTCCGATCTTCAACTTTCGTAGCCGCACTGATGAAGGGTAAAAATCTGGAAGAAGCTCTCCGCTGGGCACCGATCAACTCTATGAGTGTCGTCCAGAAGGTCGGTGCCCAAGCCGGCCTATTGACTGAGCCGGAACTGGAACACTGGCTGAGCCAGGCGCCGGACTGGTACCACCCCAGCCGTTTAGGCTAGCCCTTAGCCAACGCTTATGCTAATCTGTGATTAGGAAAACTATGTGGAAACATAAAAACGTGGCAGGTAAACCATGACTCGCTGGCTATCCGAAGCGTTGCAAGCTATCGAACCGACCTTTCGTCAGGGGCTGAACAGGTTGGAAGCAGCTAACGGTCACCCTAATGCTGATATATATATGACCACGGCGGTCAGACAGGAAACTCAGGCTAAATTGCGGCAATTGGGGTTGGATCCGCGCGACACCACAGCCGAAGAACTCTACCACGCCCTCCAGGAGCGTATAAAAGCTGATGATGTCCGTTTGACCAAGGTTTTACGGACCAGTGCGGCTCAGCACATTTCGGCCGAAGGCAATGTCGTGGCCGGCATGATTCACATCCTGACGGAACTGCCTGACTCCAAACGCAGCTTCGGCTTAAAGAATAGCGTCCTGAGGAGCCTGATCAAACAACAACCGCCCAAGCGGGCTATGAAGCAGCTTGGTTACCGTTCATTGGACTCGTTCCTTAAGCACGAGACACCTGTTTCAATCCTGTCAGCGGCTTGGCTTTGCGAAGGTTCCCATTGGCGCCAGCGCTTGCTTGACCAGTATAAAAACCTGAAAGCCGGCGACTTCGAAGACCGCAAAATCGCCTTGATCAAGCTTGACTCTCCGCGCTGGCGAAACCTGGCTCAGAGAACTGTTCAGGAGCAAAAACATAACTTACTGTCGTTCAAAGAGCTGGGAGCCCTAGTGTTCCTGCCGCTATCCAATGAAATGCCCGCCGGAACAGTTACGAGCAGCTTGGCTCTGGCACTGCACGAACTGAATGAAATCAGGGCGGCCGGTACTTTCCTGAAGCTTAGCCAGGTCCGGCCGGACTTCGGCAAGACCGTGCAGATAGTTACGGCTGACCAACCGTATTTGCAGACACAGACACTGGATCAGCCTGTCCCGTGGCACCTGGTCCACCGTTACTATGCCAGCCAGAGCCAGCGCGACCGGGTTGAAGCTTTCGAACCCCATCTGCGTCTGGAGGACATCGCCTGGCACCCGATCGAGCAGACCTTAGCCAGTATTGAGCCCAGCTTTAGCTTTTGGAGAGGTAGCAGTCATCTGGGCTGGCTGCCTGACGGCCAACCGGTTTCGTTGAACGTGATTGACGCTGCCCTCAATTTCTGCAACCGGCTGCCGTTTGAGAAGCGCCTGGTCCACTACTTCCAGTACTCGCTCTGGCATGAGCTGTTGTTAAGGTATATGCACCACGATTCGATTGAACAAGCCGTAACCGAGGAGCTCCAGCCGGAACTGGCGACGGAAAGGGCAGAAATCTGACCTGAATGACAGCTACTACCCATATAGAACCCCCCATACTACGTTATTCGATCTGCGTATCCGGCGCGGCTTCCGGCGAAACCGTTTCAAAAGACGCTGAGTTAGCCAGCCAAATCGGTGCTGCCATTGCCAGCAATGGTCACATACTGACCACCGGCGCTACTGTCGGCCTGCCATACTACGCAGCTACAGGGGCCAAGGCCGCTGGCGGCATGAGTATCGGCTTCAGTCCGGCTGTCAGCTTGCGCGAACATCTCCGCAAATACCGCTTGCCCAACGGTTGCTTCGACTTTATCAACTTCACCGGACTGAACTATGTCGGCCGTGACCTATACCTGGTCCAATCCAGCGATGCTATCATCACCGTCGGCGGCCGTTTCGGCAGCTTGCACGAGTTTACGTCGGCACTGGAGGCCCACAAGCCTTGTGGTGTCCTGATTGGCAGCGGTGGCACGGCTGATGAAATTCCTAAATTAATGGAAATCCTCGAGCCGCCTGACGGCGACCTAGTGATTTACGACAGCGACCCCAAGGTTTTGGTCGATAAGATCATCAAAGTCCTCGACAAAAAATTCGCCGACATCCACAAACAATTAGAGCATTATGATGAACATTGGTTCATGCGCCATGACCAGCTGCCTCCTCACGCTGGCTAGCCGTTGACAAAATGACTGCACCCCTTCACAATTGCCGATAACCGTGAGCAGGATAAACCATGTCACAAAAAGAACTAAATCAAACGGGCTTTACTCTTGTTGAAGGCCTCCTCATCGTTATCGCCCTGGCTCTGGTAGTTTTCACCGGCTACTATGTCTGGCACACGCAGCATCAAACAAACAAAACGCTTGACACAGCCATAAGAAGCTCAGAGGGAAATAGTTCAAGCACTCCGACAGGAAAGAAATTTCAATTTAAAGAACTTGGTGTGCAGTTTGTTTTACCCAGTTCACTCAAGGGGCTTACTTACAATGTCCAACAGGTTACCGAAGAGGATGGCGGCATGGTTGACGGTGCATACTTAGGCGACCCATCTTTGACGGATCTCCTTAACAAATGCGCCGGGCCAAACAGTAATGATCCTTCTGGCCAGGCACCTAATTTTGCGGCGATTGAAAGGCAGCCGGGAAAATTCGATTCTAGCAAACTGGTGGAATCTCAATTACTAAAGCAATTCAAAGACTTTAATATTAATATTAGTTTCCCAAACGGAGCTATTTGTGGCAGTGACGACAATAATCTAAATCAACAATGGTTTAGTGCTTTGCACAAATCTCAAAAGACGTTCGTAGATGCCTTTAAAGCAACAGCCACACCAATAAAATAGACAGCTTGATACAATTTATAGGTGAATAAGTTCAAGTTAAAGAGTGAGTTTGGGCCGACGGGCGACCAGCCCAAGGCCATTGAGCAGTTGATCAAAGGTCTGGCAGAAGGGCTTCAGCATCAGACATTGCTCGGCGTGACCGGGTCTGGCAAGACCTTCAGCATGGCTAATGTGATTCAGAGCGTCCAAAAGCCCACGTTGGTACTAAGCCATAACAAAACCCTGGCAGCGCAGTTATATACCGAATTCAAGAACTTCTTTCCGGATAACGCCGTCCATTACTTCGTCAGCTACTTTGATTATTACCAACCGGAGGCCTACATTCCGCGTTCGGATACCTATATTGAGAAGGACAGCCAGATCAATGAGGAAATTGACCGTCTGCGGCACGCAGCTACAGATGCCTTATTAAGTCGCAAAGACGTCATCATCGTGGCCAGCGTCAGTTGCATCTATGGCATCGGCTCAGTCGAAGATTACAATGGCCTCTCTATTGATATCCGCAAAGGTGAGCGCAAAGTCCGGGATAAGCTGCTCCGTCAGCTGACAGATATCCAGTACCAACGCAACGACATTGATTTCCACCGCAGCACGTTCCGGGTTCGCGGTGATGTAGTTGACGTTTTTCCGGCCGGTGAGGAGTTGGCATATCGGCTAGAATTCTTCGGCGATGAGGTCGAGCGGATTACCAAGCTGGATCCGTTGACAGGCGAGATTCTGGCTAACCTAGATAAATATAGGATTTTCCCTGGCAGCCACTATGTCACCCCACAAGCTAAACTTCAGGTCGCGCTCGGACAGATTGAAAAAGAGTTGGCACAACGATTAGCTTTGTTCAAAAAAGAAAGCAAGCTTTTGGAAGCCCAGCGGCTAGAGCAACGCACCCGCTTTGATCTGGAAATGATGCAGGAAACCGGCTTTGTTAAGGGTATAGAGAACTACTCCCGCTATCTGACCAACCGCGAGCCCGGCGAGCAGCCGGCCACGCTGCTCGATTATTTTCCCGACGACTACATCTTGATGGTTGATGAGAGCCACATGACGATGCCGCAGGTCCGCGGCATGTACAACGGGGACCGGGCCCGCAAAGAAGTCTTAGTAGAGCATGGCTTCCGTCTGCCCAGCGCCCTGGATAACCGGCCGCTGACCTTCACGGAGTTTGAGCGCCACATCAACCAGGTGTTGTATGTCTCGGCCACACCAGCCGAATATGAGCTAAGCCGCAGCCCCGAGCCAGCCCAACAGGTCATCCGGCCCACTGGCCTGCTCGACCCGCCGATTGAGGTCCGGCCGATCGACGGCCAGATTGATGACCTTATTGCAGAAATCCGCGACACCGTCAAAAAACACCAACGCGTCCTGGTCACGACCCTGACCAAACGTATGTCCGAAGACCTGGCCGAATATCTGCAGGAGATCAATATCAAAGTCGCCTATCTGCACAGCGACATCGACACCTTGGAAAGAACTGACATTCTCCGTGACCTCCGTCTCGGTGTTTACGACGTCCTGGTCGGGATCAATCTGTTAAGAGAGGGCTTAGATCTGCCCGAGGTTTCACTGGTAGCCATCCTGGATGCTGACAAAGAAGGCTTCCTGAGAAGCGAACAGGCTCTAATCCAGACTGTCGGCCGGGCCGCCCGGCACGAGCAAGGCCACGTCATTATGTACGCTGACCATACCACCAAGAGCATGCAGCGTACCATCGATGAAACCACCCGCCGCCGCAAAATCCAGGAAACTTACAATAAAAAGCATGGTATAACACCGACCGGAATCAAGCGGGCTGTAGAGAAGGGTATGCGCCCGGACCTACCCGAGGAAGCTAAGCGCGCCAAACTCAACCTCAAGAAGATCCCCAAAGACGAATACGGCTCACTGATCAAAGACCTGACTTCTCAGATGGAACTAGCAGCTGCCAACCTCCAGTTCGAAACCGCCGCCGAACTGCGAGACATCATCGACGACATCAAGAAAAAGTTGTAGCTCAATTTAAGCAGCGAGAGGTAAAGATTGCTGGGAAGGCTCAGGATAATCACCACTTAACAATTGTCTAGCAATACGAGGGTTGACTATTAGTTCTGTATGCCCGCCAGGGTATTTCCAAACGCTGTCAAAAGGCATATCAATGATGCCTTCTTCTTGTGCCCATGCTGGAATAAGCCTGTCACGATCTCCATAAGCAAAGTGGATATCCGGAGCAGAGCGTTTAGCCTTGATGGCCTTAACGTCATCATGAACAGAACCGTGTGTTAGTTCCAAAATTTCAGCGCCGATTGCCCACGGCCGCCTAACTACGTGTCTGGCTGCTGAATAACCGACTCTTGCTACTGTTAGAGGGTGAGTTAAATAATGTGAGACTAGTTCCGAACTTTCTTGATAAAGATGTTGGACTGTTTCATGTAGGGATGGGTCTCTAGGCAAGAAACCGGCTGACGCTACGAGCGTTGCGCTTCTTTGGTCTGGAACCTCAGGGCGAAGCATTGCCATTATTGCAACCCTGCCTCCCATAGATAAGCCCATTACACTCTGTTCCCATTTTTTGGGCAGAGCCCGCATAACAGATGCCGTCTCCTTAGCATTTTCTTCGAGAGCTTCCTTGGTATCGGTATTGGAGAATCCAAAAGTAACGGCATTGTGACCGGCTCGAACGGCTTCAATAGCTGGCGTACGCATTGAATTCAGGGCAGCAGTCCAGCCATTAACAAAAACAACAACACTTTCGCTGTTATCATGGGGTCGTCGTAGTGTTATTGGGGTAGCTTTGTCATCAGTAACAACCCACCCTGTTTGTCTTATACCGTATGGCCTGTCATGTTCACGACTAAGTACAAGCTCAGGTGTAGCTGGTCGGAACTGTTTTGAAGATGACATCTGTTTTGTCTGTGAAAAATTTCACACTCCATCTTAATCGTAGTCCTCAACTAGTGGTTTGTAAAGGAGATTTTTAAATAGCAAGTTAACAGAGGGAGATTGGTCAACTTTTTAGCAATGTTCTGTTACAATTAGTGTCTACTATGGCTATGGCGAAACTCACCCGGGAAGATGTCTTAAAATTGGCTCGGCTCGCGAGGCTTGAACTGTCCGAAGACGAAATCGAAAACTACCGCTCGGAACTGTCTGAGATCTTGCAATATGTCGAGCAGTTGCAGAATGTTGAAGTCGATGGCCTCAAGCCGACCAACCAAGTGACTGGCCTTACCAACGTCATGCGGCCGGACGAGGTCAAGGACTATGGCTACAAGACTGAGGAATTGCTTAAGAATGTGCCGCACGTCAAAGATCATCAGATTCAAGTGAAAAGGATGCTGGAATGAACCAGTGGTTGCCCATTGCTGACATCGCCACCAAAGTCCAGGCCGGAGAACTCAAAGCCGCTGACTTGGTTGAGCAAGCTCTTAAGACAATTAATGAAAAGAAAGAATATGATGCCATAATTGCCACCACCGAAGACCGGGCTAGGGAAAGGGCGGCCAAGGTAGACAGGGGTGAGATTAAGGGTCGATTAGCTGGCGTGCCTTTCATTGCCAAAGATAATTTCCTGACCTTTGGGGCTGAAACAACTGCGGCCAGCAATATGCTCAAGGGTTTTGTCGCTCCCTATCAAGCCACTGCTATCGAAAAGCTGGAAGCCGAAGGCGCTATCTGCGTGGCCAAGGCCAACCTCGACGCCTTCGCCCATGGCGCCAGCACGGAGAACAGCGACTTCTTTACGACTAAGAATCCGCATGACAAGACCCGGGTGCCAGGCGGTAGCTCAGGCGGTTCGGCTGCGGCCGTGGTATTGGATATGGCTTCGTTCGCCATTGGTACTGATACCGGCGGGTCAATCCGCCAACCAGCTAGCTTTTCGGGCTGTGTTGGCTACAAGCCGACCTACGGATTGGTCAGCCGTTCTGGCGTCGTTGCCATGGCCAGCAGCACTGATGTCATTGGTCCGTTAACTCGGAATGTCCAAGACGCGGCTTTGGTTTTAGACGTGATGGCTGGCCGGGATGAGTTAGACAGTACCACCATAGAATCTGATTCCAAAGGGTATGCCCAGCTTGAAGGCTCGCTCAAGGACAAAAAGGTCGGCGTCATCCGTGAGCACATGGGCGAAAGCCTGGATCCTAAGGTTCTAGGTGTCATCGAAGATGACATTAAGAAGCTTGAGGCCGCAGGGGCTGAAATAACAGAGATAAGTCTGCCATCCTTGCCAATGGCGTTAGCGGTTTATTACATCATCTGTCCAGCCGAAGTCAGCAGTAACCTCGGTCGCTATGACGGCCAGCGGTACCCTTACAGTTATGCTGAAGCTAAAGACCTTGAAGACAGCTACTTTGGTTCACGCGGGCGCGGTTTTGGCAAGGAAGCCAAGCGCCGTATCATGATCGGCACCCATGTATTAAGCAGTGGCTACTACGATGCTTATTACAAACAAGCCCAAACTGTCCGCACCAAGCTGATCAACGAGTTCGAACAGGCTTTCAAACAGGTCGATTTCCTGATTGGACCCGTCGCGCCGACAACCGCCTTCAAGATCGGCGAGAATACCAAGAACCCTTTGCAGATGTATCTGGCAGACATCATGACCGTGGCTGTCAACCTGGTAGGCAATCCGGCCATCAGTTTGCCAGCTGGTGAGGTTGATGGTTTGCCAGTGGGATTGCAACTGATGGCACCGCAGAAAGCTGACCGCGAGCTATTGGCTTTGGCCAAGAGTGCTGAGGAGTTGCTGGTATGAGGCTGTTCCGTCGGCGGTTTGGCAAAAGGAAAGTTTCCAAATACTCTGACAGGTGGCAGGAACTGCAAAAACTCTGCTCTGACCGCAAGACCTGGCCCAAAGCCGTCATCGAAGCCGACAACATGCTCAATGACGCTCTAAAGAAGCGCCGCTACAAGGGCAAGACTACCGGTGAAAAGCTGGTCGCTGCCCAGCGTGAGCTGAGTGATAACGAAGCCGTCTGGTTCGGCCACAAGTTGCGCAACCGCATCGGCAACGAGGATATCCGTAAGCTCAAGAAGCAGGACATCCTAAAAGCCTTGGCCGGTTTCCGTCAAGCACTGCGCGACCTGGGAGCGCTTAAGAAATGATCGACACCAAAGCCCGAACTAAGTACAAACCAACTATCGGCATTGAGTGCCATGTCCAGCTCAAGACCAGTACCAAGTTATTTTCCGCAGTCGGCAATGACGCCCGCGAAGCGGCGCCAAATACTCTGGTCAGTCACATCGACTTCGGCCTGCCCGGCGCCCTGCCGGTCTTAAACGAAGCCGTCATTGAACTTGCCACCAAGGCGGCATTTGCCTTAGGTACTAAGCCACAGCACTTCAGCAAGTTTGACCGCAAGCACTATTTTTACCCCGATTTGCCCAAGGGCTATCAGATCAGCCAGTACGACGAGCCGATCATCACTGACGGCCAGGTCGAGATCGAGGTTGAGGGCCAGCCCAAGACTATCG
>CAZCXO010000024.1:0-8408 GCA_964502645.1 uncultured Candidatus Saccharibacteria bacterium | reverse complement strand
GCGCCGACCCGTAAGTTCCGCTCACACGGCGGTAAGTTAGCGAAAGGTACAAGGTAAGGATTAATATGGCAGTTCAAGCAGTCGCCAAAGGAGTTCGGTTGAGTCCGCGCAAGGTCGCGGTGGTGGCTGCCCTGGTGCGCGGCCGTAGCGTTGAAGATGCGTTGACGATTCTTGAACATACGCCGCGTCGCTCAGCCACCGCTGTTAAAAAAGCCATCATGAGTGCTAGGGCTAATGCCGACCACAACCACAACTTCAAGCCGGCTACACTGCAGATTACCGAAATCAGTGTTATGCCTGGGCCGCGCCTCAAGCGCTTCCGTCCGATTTCGCGCGGACGAGCCCACCCTTATCAACACAAGACCGCCCACATACGTGTAGTAGTTGACGGCGAACAGCGTGAAGCCAAGAAGAAACCTGCAGAAAAAGCTGCTACAAAGACAGAGGAGACCAAGTAATGGGACAAAAAGTTAACCCTATCAGCATGCGCCTCCAGGTCAACAAGGACTGGACGAGTAAGTGGTTCGTGGATAAGCGTGATTACGCCAAATTCCTTAAGGATGATCTGGCTGTGCGCCGCCTGATCAGCACTAAGCTCGGCAGCCGGGCTTCTATCAACAAAGTCGAGATCAGCCGGACGCCGAACCTTGTGACAGTTACTATTGCCACTGCCAAAGCCGGAGTGGTAATCGGCCGCGGCGGTACTGGGGCGACCGAGCTTAAGGAACAGATTGAGAAGATCTATGGCACGCCGACCCGTGTCAACATCGAAGAAGTTAAGAAGCCTGACCTCTACGCCAAACTGGTGGCCGAGAACATTGCCCACCAGCTGGAGCGGCGGATGAGTTTCCGCCGGGCCATCAAGTCCACAGCCGCCGCTACTATGCGGGCCGGCGCCAAAGGCGTTCGAATCGAGGTAGCCGGTCGTTTGAACGGCGCTGAAATGTCACGCCGCGAAAAAGAAGTGGCTGGATCCGTCCCGTTGCATACACTTAGGGCAGATATTGATTACGCCCAGGTCAATGCCAAGACCGTAGCCGGTATCATCGGTGTCAAAGTCTGGATTTATAAGGGTGAGGTACAGGCGTAATGTTAATGCCGAATCGTCAGAAGCACCGCAAGGTGCGCAAGGGCCGGATCCGCGGTGTCGCCACCACTGGCAACTACGTGGCCTTCGGTGATTACGCTTTGCAAGCCCAAGGCCAGGAGCGGATTACTTCGCGCCAGATCGAGGCCGCTCGGCAGGCCATGACTCGCCATATCAAACGCGGCGGCAAGATTTGGATCAGGGTTTTCCCGCACACGCCGGTCACCCGCAAACCACAAGATGTCAAGATGGGCAGCGGCAAGGGTAACCCGGAATTTTTCGTTGCCAAGGTCCGACCAGGTACCATCCTCTTCGAGATGCAAGGCGTAGACGTCGAAACCGCTCGTGAGGCAATGCGACTGGCAGCCACCAAGTTACCGGTCAAAACCAGGTTTCTGACACGGGAGGAGGCATGATCATGAAGATCGCTGAAATCCGTAAGTTATCGACCAGTGAGTTAACCGTGGAGAGTACCAAATTGAGAGAAGAAATCGTCGACCTTAAGCGGCGCCTGCATCTGGGCGAACTAGATAACAACCGCATTATCCGCAACAAGCGCAAAGATCTGGCACGGATGCTAACCGTTCTGGGTGAAGCCCTCGTTAAGGAGGCCAGGTAATGGCTAAACCGATTATCGGCATTGTGTCATCGAATAAGGGCGACAAGACCATAGTCGTCACTGTTTCGTCTCGCAAGTCGCATCCTTTGTACCGCAAGCAATATACTGTCACCAAGAAGTTCATGGCTCATGATGCCAAGAACGAGGCCGAACCAGGTGATAAAGTTTCAATCGTTGAAACTCGCCCGCTCAGCGCCCGCAAACGCCACATTTTAAGCGAAATTATTGAGAAGCCCAAGCTGCGGGCAGATTCGCTGGCCTTGACCAAGGCCGACGAGCCTGAACGCCCCGCCACCAAAGCCAAATCCGACAAGGTCGAAGAGGAAGCTGTCACTGAAAAGCCCGTCAAAGCAGCTGTTGAAGATAAGCCAGCTAAGACAGCCAAAACTGACAAGAAACCCAAGGCATCTGATAAGAAAACCGAGGGGAAGTCATGATTCAGCAGGAAACACGTCTCCTCGTGGCCGATAACAGCGGCGCCAAGGAAATCCTCTGCATCCGCGTCCTGGGCGGTACCCGCCGACGCTACGCAAGGGTCGGTGACATCATCGTGGCTACCGTCAAGCAAGCCAGCCCCAATGGCCAGGTTAAGAAGAAGACCGTCGTCCGCGCTGTAATCGTCCGCACCCGTGATCAGATCCGTCGGCGTGACGGCTCGACCATTAAGTTCGACGATAACGCTGCCGTCATCATTGATGAGGGCAAGCTGCCCAAGGCCACCCGTATCTTCGGTCCGGTACCGCGCGAGCTGCGCGACCAGGGTTACGCCAAGATCATTTCCCTCGCACCGGAGGTACTATGATGGGCCAAGTAACTAAACCGTTCAAAATCCGACTTAAAAAGGGCGACCTGGTGATTGTCTGTGCCGGTAAGTATCGCGGTAAGACAGGTAAGATTACGGCTGTTCATCCCAGGGAGAACAAAGTGACTGTTGATGGCATCAACATCGTCAAACGGCATGTCAAGCCCAACCAGCAACATCCTCAGGGTGCTATCGTAGAGCTAACCAAGCCTATCTGGGTCAGTAAAGTCAGTATCGTCGAGCCGACCAGTAAGCGGCCCAGCCGTATCGGCTTCCAGACCGATGCCAAAGGTGTAAAAACCCGTATTTACAAGCGCGGCGGCAAGGAGATTAAGTGATGCCTGATACAGCCGCACCGGTAAAAGCCCGCCTGCAGACCGAATACAGCCAAAAGCTTGTCAAGGAGCTGCAGTCCGAGCTCGGCCTCAAGAACCCCCACGAGGTTCCCAAGCTGGAAAAGATCGTCGTCAACGTCGGTCTGGGCAAGGCTAAGGACGATAAGAAGGTCCTGGAGGCTGCCACTAACACCTTGCGCAAGATTACCGGACAACAACCGGTCGAAACTGTCGCCAAGAATTCAATTGCCGGCTTCAAATTGCGTGAAGGCAACAAAATCGGCCTTAAAGTCACTTTGCGCGGTGAACGCATGTACGAGTTTATGGACCGCGTTATTAATCTGGTGCTGCCTAGGTTGCGCGACTTCCACGGCGTCAGTGCCAAGGCTTTCGATCAGCAAGGCAATTTCGCCATCGGCTTTACCGACCAATCCGTCTTCCCGGAGCTGAGCTTCGAAGAAACCACCACCTCGCACGGCCTACAGGTAATATTCGTAATTAATTCTAAGGATAAGGTTCAGTCCCGGGCACTCCTCGAGAAGTTCGGCCTGCCATTTGAAAAGGAGAGGAACTAATGGCTAAGAAATCCATCGTCGCCAGGGATGCCAAGCGTATCCGCATGATTGAAAAGTACGCTGCCAAGCGCAAGGAGCTTAAGGAACTGGGCGACCAGGAAGGCCTGGCCAAGCTACCTCGCAACTCCAGCCCGACTAGGCGGACCAATCGTTGCATCGAAACCGGCCGCTCCCGGGGTTACATGCGCCACTTCGGCCTCAGCCGCATCAGCTTCCGCGAGCACGCCAGCAAAGGCGAGATTCCCGGCATAACGAAATCGAGTTGGTAAGGAGAACTATGAGCATCACCACCACAGATCCCATTTCAGACATGTTGACCCGAATTCGGAATGCTATTGCCGTGCGCAAGTCTGAGGTCGCTTTGCCGCATTCCAAGCTTAAGGAAGGCGTTGCCAAGCTGTTGCAACAGAGTAACTTTATTGATGGCGTATCCGTCAGCGAAGCTGAGGTCGGCAAGCTGTTGAAGGTCAAGATCAATGACGAAAGCAGTAATGCCCGTATCACTGAAATCGTCCGCCTCAGCAAACCCGGCCGACGTTATTATGTATCGGCCCGTGATATCCCGACTGTCAAGCGCGGCCGCGGTGTCGTTATCTTGTCAACGAGTAAAGGTCTGATGACCGGCGACCAGGCCCGTGACCAGCACCTGGGCGGCGAGTTAATCTGTAAGGTGTATTAAGATGAGTAGAGTCGGTAAACAACCTATCCAGATTCCAAGCGGTGTCACGGTCGCTGTCGACGGCTCTGAGATCACAGTTAACGGCAGCAAAGGTAGCCTCAAACAATCCACCATGCCTGGTATTACGGTCAAACAAGAAGGTGACCAGTTGGTGGTGACCCGTTCAAATGATGAACCGCGGAATCGAGCCCGCCACGGTCTGATGCGGGCATTGCTCAGCAATATGGTAGATGGTGTCAGCCAGGGCTTCAGCAAAAAGCTGGAAATCAACGGTGTTGGTTACCGCGTAGCTCTTGCCGGCAGCGACCTTAAGATGAACCTTGGCTTTTCACACGATGTCATCTATAAGCTACCCGAAGGCGTCACAGCCACGGTTGAGCAGAATATGATTACAGTCAGCGGCATTAGCCGCCAGCAAGTCGGCCAAGCCGCAGCCGAAATCCGAGCCTTAAGAAAGCCCGAGCCTTACAAGGGCAAGGGTATCAAGTACGAGGGCGAACGACTGATCCGTAAGAGCGGTAAAAGCGGTAAGGAAAAATAATGAGCAAGCTACTAGCCCACAAGTTACATAACCGTACTCAGCGCCACAACCGGGTCCGCAGCCAGATCAGCGGTACCACCAAGCGGCCGCGCCTCAATGTCAGTATCAGCAACCTGAACGTCACCGCCCAACTGATCGATGACGTCGATGGCAAGACCTTGGCTTATGTCTCAACAGTAGGACAGAAGTCGCTCAAGGGCACGATGACCGAGAAGGCTGCCTGGGTCGGCAGCGAGATTGCTGCCAAGGCCAAGACGGCTAAAGTCAGGCAGGTGGTTTTTGACCGGGGCAGCAAGCTGTATCATGGCCGGGTAGCCGCCCTGGCGGATGCCGCCCGTAAAGCAGGATTGGAGTTTTAGATGCCAAATACGCAAACCAGGACTAATCGACCGACTGGACGGCGTCTCCGCCGTCCTGACGCTGTGCCGGAAGAAAAGCAGTTCGACGAGAGGACGCTGCACATCGACCGTGTGGCCAGAGTGGTCAAAGGCGGCCGTCGTTTCCGCTTCCGTGCCTTGGTCGTGGTCGGTGACCGCAAACGTAAAGTCGGCATAGGTAGTGCCAAAGGCGCTGATGTCACTGGAGCCGTCAACAAAGCCACCGAGGTCGCCAAGAAACATCTGGCGGAAATCCCATTATATAAAGGTACTTTGCCGCACGAAGTCGAGGCTAAAGTCGGCGGTGCCCACATCCTGCTCAAACCGGCCAGCGCCGGTACCGGCTTGATTGCCGGCGGTGTTATCCGTACCATCCTGGAGGTCGCCGGTGTTCACGATGCTCTCAGCAAGTCACTGGGTTCATCCAATAAGACGAATACGGCCTACGCCACCCTACAGGCCTTGCAATCACTGGTTCCTGCCAAGCTGTGGGTAACTGCCAAGCCGAAATCGGCAACTAAAAAGACTGTTCCATCTGCCGATAAAGCCAACCCGACTAAGAAGGCTAAAGCATGAAGTATCATCAACTAAAGCTTAGTAAACACAAAGCTGGCAAGCGGGTCGGGCGAGGCATCGCCGCCGGCCGCGGCAAGACGGCTGGTCGCGGTACTAAGGGCCAAGGCGCCCGAACCGGCTCCAAAGCCAAACCAGGCTTTGCCGGCGGTTCTAATCCACTTATGCAAAAACTGCCCAAGCTACCGGGCTTTACCAGCCACCGGCCCAAAGTAGAAAACGTCTACACAGGCCAGCTCAACCAGTTCGGCGCCAAAACGATTGACGCGAACGCTTTGGCCGAAGCCGGGCTTATCAGCAACCCGTATGTAACAGTCAAGGTCATCGTCAAAGGCGACCTCTCTAAGAAGGTTACAGTGAAACTGCCAAGAGCCAGCCAATCAGCTATCGCTGCCATCCAATCAGCCGGCGGTTCATTCGAAGCCACTGGCCGTTTACAGCAGTCTAAGACTGATAAATCAGATAAAAAAGCCCCCAAAGCCTGATTCTGTGCGACCCTTTAGGTTAAAATAAAACTATGTCCAAGTCGGAGTTACAGCGCGACAAGCTAGTTACGCGGGCCGTTCACAAGCTCTTTTGGCGGGCCATGCTCTACACGCCGCGCTATTTTATTCCGACCATTATTTTCTATGCGCCGGCCTTCTTTATCATGACAGTGCTAGTGCCACTGGCCGTGGCGTATGGTATACAAGCCATCATTACCCGGGACTTCACAGCTGTCGGCCACTATGCCTGGCTAGCCCTGTGGCTGACAGTCCTGGGGCAGGCTGTCTATGCCTTTGCTACCTGGACTTTTAATAAGAACGGTATTTATGGCGGGACTTTTGTGCAGAGAGAAGTTTTTGCCAATTATCTTAGTAAAGACTACGAATTTTTCAGTAGCAGCTACGTCGGTGCCTTAGGCGCCCAGGCCTCCCGTATCCGTGATGCCTTCACCGATTATAACCGATTGTGCTTGTTTGAAATCCCGCGCAGCGTAGTGATGATAGTGGCTAGCCTAGTCGTTTTAGCCTATAAGTCTCTAACTCTGGCTCTGATAACCCTAGCCTGTATGTTTGTGGTATTGTTGATCACCATACTGTTTTCCGAATACCGACTTAAATACCGTCGTTTGGTTAGCCAGGCCAGCAGCCGGATTTCCGGTGTATTGGGCGATGCCTTGTCACATGGTTCTGCTGTCAAGAGTTTTGCGAAGGAAGATTATGAGAAACGGCGGCTGGGCGATCCCCTGAAACAATGGGAAGATGCCCAGCTGATGTCTTGGAACCTATTCATTCCTGGCAATACTATGCGGAATCTGTTGATGGGAACCACTATGGCTATCCTATTGGTGGTTTCTGCACATTTATACCGTAACGGCAGCATCACGATTGCCATCGTGGCTCTGGTACAGTTATATGTCATCCGGTTAATTTACGTGACGATTGATACGGCCGACATGATCAAGGAGTATGAATCGATAATGAGTGCCTCTTACGAAGCCGTGGCGACCATGCTGGTTCCCATCACTGTTAAAGATCCGGCATTGCCCAAGGCCATCAGTGGCAAGAGGGTTTCAACGATTGAATTTTCCAACGTCAGCTACCATTACCCGGAAGCAGCCACCGGGGTTTATGCCGTCAAAGATTTCTCGCTGGTTGTCAACAGGGGTGAGAAAGTCGGCTTGGTAGGCTTTTCCGGCGGGGGCAAGACTACCATCACCAAGCTGTTGCTTCGATTCATGGACGTCGACAAAGGCAGCGTAACCTTGGATGGCATCGATATACGCCAGTTGCGCCAGGCAGACCTGCGTGAAAGCGTCGCCTATGTGCCTCAGGAGCCGTTGCTGTTCCACCGTTCGATAAGGGAAAATATCGCCTATGCCCGGCCTCAAGCCAGCCAAAAGATGATCGAGGCGGCGGCCCGGACAGCTTATGTTGATGAATTTATGCCAGAATTGCCGAAAGCCTATGACTCGATGGTCGGCGAGCGCGGCGTCAAGCTGTCCGGCGGCCAACGCCAACGCGTCGCCATTGCCCGCGCCATGCTCAAGAACGCGCCTATCCTGGTATTGGATGAAGCCACCAGCGCGCTGGACAGCCAGAGTGAACAGTACATTCAAAAAGCACTCTGGGAACTTATGAAGGATCGCACGGCTATCGTCATTGCGCACCGTCTCAGCACCATCCAACGTCTGGACCGGATCATCGTCATGGACAAGGGCAGGGTCGCCCAGACCGGCAGTCATTCTGAGCTATTAAAGGACAAACAGGGCATCTACGCCCAGCTGTGGGCTCACCAGAGCGGCGGCTACTTAGGCTAGATTGTACCAGGGGTCTGAGTGTGCTTTAATAAGAGGTAAGTGATGAGAGAGACAAGCCGGGCGTGAACTGGAAGATTATCGCTAAATCCCTTGGCCACAAGGATATGCGTGGCCGGATTCTGGCCGTGCTCGGCATCCTGCTGGTCTTTCGTATACTGGCCCACATTCCGGTGCCGTTAAGCAATCCCGAAACCCTGCACCAAGTTCTACAGAACCTATTTAACTCCAGCAATACGCCTCAGCTGCTAAGCTTCGTTAACGTCCTGAGCGGCGGGGCGCTGGCTAACTTCTCTATCATGATCGCCGGTATGGGGCCATACATTAACGCCTCCATCATAATGCAGTTGTTGACCAAGGCGATTCCGCAGCTGGAGGCCCTTCACAAGGAGGGCGAATTCGGTCAGAAGAAGATCAACCAGTATACCCGCCTCCTGACACTGCCGCTGGCCATCATTCAATCCATCGGCTCAATCTATCTGATCCGTCAATACGCCCAATCAATAGGCGGCATCGGTGAT
>CAZCXO010000023.1:0-8536 GCA_964502645.1 uncultured Candidatus Saccharibacteria bacterium | reverse complement strand
TCAAAAACAAAATTACACCGCAGCAGGCGACAGACCAAAATATCGCTATCTTCCAGCAGCAGCTGGAAAGCATGGGTTACGGTATCGATTGGGAGCGTAGCTTCCGCACCAGTGACCCCAAGTATTACCAATGGACCCAATGGCTGTTCCTGCAATTCTTCAAGGCTGGCCTAGCTTACCAAGATGAAATTGCCATCAACTGGTGCCCGCACTGCAAGACCGGCCTGGCCAACGAAGAAGTCGTCAACGGCCGCCACGAACGCTGCGACACTATAGTCGAGAAAAAACTGCTCAAGCAGTGGCTGCTTAAGATTACCGAATACGCCGATCGCCTGCTGGAAGGCCTGAAAAATGTCGACTACCCTTCGCGTATTGCTGACCAACAGATCAACTGGATCGGCCGTTCCGAAGGCGCCGAAATCGACTTTACTATCGATGACCATGATATAAAAATTTCAATCTTCACAACACGGGTCGACACCATCTTCAGCGCCGCTTTCATTGTATTGGCTCCGGAGCATCGATTAGTTCAGCAGATTACCACTCAGGAGCACAAAGCCACCGTTAATAGTTACATAAAAATGGCTTTGGCCAAGACTGATATCGAGCGATTAGAAGAGGGCAAAGAGAAAACCGGGGTCTTTACCGGGACTTATGCGGTCAATCCGGCTAACGGCGAAAAGATTCCGGTTTGGATTGCTGACTTCGTGCTGGCCAGCTATGGAACCGGCGCCGTGTTCGGCGACATCCATGACGAACGCGATTTCGAATTTCTTAAAGAGCACAACATTCCGGCTCGGGTAACCGTTATTCCTCAAGATGAAACCGAAGCAGCCAAGGTCAAGGCCCAAGAGTACGCCTTTACAGGTGAGGGTATCTTGATTGATTCTGGCGAATTCAGTGGCTTGAAAAGTGCCGAAGCCAAGACTAAGATCACTGATTGGCTGGCTTCAAAAGGTGCAGCTCGTAAGCAAGTAAATTATCGGCTGAGGGATTGGATTTTCAGCCGGCAGCATTATTGGGGAGAGCCGATTCCAATCGTCCATTGCCCCGAACATAGCGCCGTGGCCGTGCCTGACGACCAGCTGCCAGTCGAATTACCAAAAGTTGAGAATTACGAGCCGACGAATGATGGCAAGAGCCCATTAGCTCAAGTCACTGATTGGGTGAATACGACCTGTCCGGTCTGCGGCCAACCGGCCAAGCGTGAGACCGATACCATGCCCAACTGGGCCGGTAGCAGCTGGTATTACCTGCGTTACTACGACGCCCATAATGATCAGGCCTTTGCTGACCCCAAAAAGTTGGATTACTGGAGGATGGTCGACATGTACCTGGGCGGCATGGAGCACACCACTCTACATCTGTTATACAGCCGTTTTTGGCATCTGTTTTTCTATGATCAGAAGTTAGTGCCGACACCTGAACCCTATGCTGCTCGTCGCGGCCAGGGCATTATCCTGGCGGCTGACAATTCCAAGATGAGCAAGAGCAAGGGTAATGTCGTTAACCCCAGCGATATCATCGACAGCGGCTATGGCGCCGATGCCCTGCGTCTGGCCATCGCTTTCTTGGCACCCTATGACCAAACTACTGTCTGGAGCCCCGAGGCAGTCGCCGGCACCCACCGCTTCCTGCAACGCGTCTGGACACTTGTGCAGGAATTCCATGAGGCAGAAGATCAAGACGAAAATTCTGAATTAAATCGATTCGTTCACAAAGCGGTTAAGAAAGTTACTGATGACCTCAATGACTTGAACTTCAATACGGCTATCGCTGCCATGATGGAACTGACCAACCAGCTTTACGCAATAAAGGCCAAGCAAGGCTTCGGTGGCTTCAAACCGGCTCTAGAGACCTTGTTGCAGTTATTAGCTCCGTTCGCACCACATATCAGCGAAGAGCTGTGGCAACAATTGGGCCATGAGGATACGATTCATACTCATGGATGGCCAAAATATGATGAAAAATACCTTGAGGAAGCGGCGGTCACGATAGTCATTCAGGTAAATGGTAAATTGCGCGGCGAAGTCCAGGTTTCTAAAGACGCTCACGAAGAAGAAGTTATCAAGGCTGCCCAAGCTCATGATAAAGTCGCAAGCTATCTTAAGGATCAGACTATCCGGAAGACTATCTATATCCCGCGCAAGCTCGTCAACTTTGTAATTTAGTCTACCTCTTGAGAAAAAAGGGGAAATCGGCTAGAATAGTGTTAAGTTTTAATGTAAGTAAAGAGGATTCCCTATATGGGTCAACCCAAGAAGCGTACCAGCCCAAGCCGGACCGGCAGCCGCCGCAGTCATCTAGTATTGAAGCTGGCCCGCCAGGTCTATGCCAAGTCCCCTGTCAAAGTCCGCACCACCAAGCGCGAGTCGGCCAAAGCCGCCTAAACGCTTGACCTCAGGAACTTAACAATATGGCTTCCAATCGTCACCTCGGCCGCATCATTGCCTTACAAACGCTCTACGAGCAAGAGCTTCGTCAGGACGCTGGCGATAAAAGCTTCAAGCTGGACGAAGTCCTGGACCGCAATATCAAGCGTTATCAGGATGTTCTCAGCGATGTAGCATTTATTAAGCAGTTGGTGGCTGGCATAAATAAGCATGCCGCCAAGCTTGATGCTGAATTACAGCCCGTGGCACCTGAATGGCCGATTGATCAGATCGCCCGTATGGACCGCTTGGTGCTGCGCATAGGTCTTTATGAACTTCAGAATGAAGCTGATGTGCCGCCTAAGGTGGTGATCAACGAAGCCGTCGAGCTGGCCAAGGCCTTCGGCGGCGACAATTCTTCACGCTTTGTCAACGGCGTGCTCGGCACCCTGTTACGACAGCAAGAAGAAGCCGCCGAAACCAAAGCCAAGACTACGAAGGCCATTAAGAAAACCATCAAGAAGAATTCCGAGAAGAAATGAAACGACCCAAGCCCATTAGCAGTATCCGCAAGCTAGCGTTCAAACGCCGGCCGGTAATTGACGAGGTTGTCCGCGAAACCACCTCCGGTGGCGTGGTCTTCCGCCACCACCCCAAGACCGGCAAGGTCCAGATCCTGCTGATGCAGGATGCCAAGAACCGCTGGACGATTCCTAAGGGTCATGTCGAGCCGGGGGAAGACCCTGGCGCTACGGCCGAGCGCGAAATCCGCGAAGAAACCGGCCTGCAGGATATGGAAGTCTTCAGTTGGCTGGGCAAGGTCAACTTCCGCTACCGTCGTAACCACACGTTGGTCCTGATGACCATGCACATCTATCTGGTGGGAGGTAAGGGTAATACTGAGAAGTTACATCCTGAAGAATGGCTTAATGATGTCCAATGGCTATCTGCTACCGACGCCGTTGACAAGATCGCCTATGACGACATCGGCAAGCTTATATTGGTAGGCATGAAGAAAATCCGTGAGGGTAAGTTATAGGAAACTTAACACGTTAAGTATTATGGATACATCTGTATATATCACTTTTGCCAAGAAAAAATTAGGTGTCACCTTTAATGACATTAATTTATTAGTGACGGCCTTTACCCACCGTTCCTACGTCAATGAGCACCGCAAATCTGTCCACGAACACAATGAGCGTCTGGAGTTCCTGGGCGACGCCGTCCTGGAACTGGTTGTCACTGAATTCCTCTACACCAATTACCCCGAACCGGAAGGCGTCCTGACCAACTGGCGCAGCTCATTGGTACGCACTGAGAGCATTGGCGCCGCCGCTGATAAATATGGCTTTGCCGACCTGCTTCGTCTTAGCCGCGGCGAAAAGCGCGGCACTGACCGGGCCCGCGCCCAGATCCTGGCCAACAGCTTCGAGGCTGTTATCGGTGCCCTCTACCTCGACCAAGGTTATGACGCTGCCAAGCGTTTCATCACCAAAAGTATTCTCAGTACTTTCGAGACCATACTGGCCAGCGGTTCCTGGATGGATCCCAAGTCTCACCTTCAAGAGTTAGCCCAAAGCCAAGAAACCTCGACCCCGGTCTACAAAGTCATGAATGAAGACGGCCCAGACCATGACAAGACTTTCACTGTTGGTGTCTACATCGATGGCAAGCTGCGCGGCCAGGGTACAGGCCCCAGTAAACAGGCCGCCCAACAACAAGCTGCCGAAGCCGCCCTTGACCATTATCGGAAGTCAGATGCCAAGTCCTAAGATTGACAACAGGGGCGGTAATCTGTACAATGGCTTGACTATATGTTAGCTATTCGTATGCAACGAACCGGCCGCAAAGGCCACGCTATGTTCCGTGTGATTGTTCAGGATTCCCGCCGTACACCGACCAGCGGCAAGGTCGTGGCCCGACTAGGCAGCTTTGATCCGCATGCTAAAACAGTTGTTCTGGATAAGGAAAAAGCCAGCTTTTATCTGGAACACGGCGCCCAGCCGTCAGACCGTGTCGCCCGTTTGCTGAAAGACGAAGGCGTCAAGCTGCCGGACTGGGTCAAATCGGTCACCAGCAAGGAGCGTTCTGTCCGCAACCCTGAGAAGCGCCGCAGCACCAAGCCGGATGAACCAGAGACCCCAGCCGAGGAACCGAAATCAGCCGAAACTGAAGCCCTGGCTGAAGAAACTACCGCCCCAGCAGCCGAAGCTCTAACAGAAGAGACCGCGGAAGAAAAGCCAGTTGAACCGGCTGAGAATACTGAATCTGAAGCTAAGCCTGAAGCAGAAGAGAAAGCTGAGGCACCCGTTGAAAAAGCCAAACCGGTTGAATCAGATAAGCCCGCTGACGAAGAACCAACCAAAAGCTAGTTTGCTATAATTGAAATAGGCCAAACGCAGGAGGGACTGTCACATGAGTGAGATTGACCAGCAATTTATAGAATACGTCGTTAAATCCTTGGTGGGAAAGCCTGATGCTGTCCACATCGACCGCCGGATAGATGAAAAGGGGGTTTTGCTGGAGTTGACGGTTGACCCTGAGGATCTGGGCCGGGTTATCGGTAAGCGTGGTGCCACTGCCCAATCTTTGCGCACCCTGCTCCGGGCGCTAGGCACCAAGAATGACGCCCGCTACAACCTCAAGATTATCGACAACGGTGTTGGCCGACCTGAGAGTCCGACTACTGAAGATAAACCGAAATCCGAAAATACCTCTTCAGCTGACGATTCGAGTCAGGCTTCTGACAGCCAGGTTTCGGATGAGCCGGTTGAAGAGAAACCGCAAGAATCAGCTTCAGACGATGAAGAAGCTGAACCAGATATTGAGATTGAGAAACCTGCTGACCCTAAGGAAACCAGTGACCGTTTGGCTCAGACCCGCCAGGAATTGGCTGATCTGGATGACCTCGACGTTTAGCTTGTCCTAGCGGTTGTCATCAGGTATACTGACCGGAGTCGATAGACCAAAAATAAAAGCTCGTGCGAGCCATCAACCGATGGGAGCTTTATGTGAGTAAGAGAACCGGTTCTGCCGGTTCTCTTATTTTGCTAAAATATAACAGATGAGAATCCAGATCATTACCCTTTTTCCGGATATGTTCAGCGGCGTGCTGGGCCAGAGCATGCTCTGGAAGGCCCAGGACCGCGGCATCGTCGACTATGAGTTTGTGGATCTGCGACGGTTCGGCCTCGGCCCACGTAAGCAGGTCGATGACACGCCTTATGGCGGCGGCGACGGCATGCTGATGCGACCTGAACCGCTGGTAGCCGCGATCGAGGCTGCAAAGAAGGTCTCCATATCAGCTAAGGTCATCTTGCCGACACCGCGCGGCCAGCTGTACAAACAATCCGAGGCCAAGCGTCTGGCCAAGGCCGGCCAGGACCTGATAATCATCTGTCCTCGTTACGAAGGTTACGATGAACGCATCATGGAGTGGGTGGATGAAGCTTTCTGTATCGGTAATTACATCCTGACCGGCGGCGAATTACCGGCAATGGTGATTATAGATTCTATCGTCCGATTATTACCAGGTGTTTTAGGCGGTGAGAACTCGGCTGAAATCGAATCGTTTCAGGCTGATGACCAGGCCGTTGAATTTCCGCAGTATACCCGACCGGAGGATTTCCGCGGCCAAAAAGTGCCAGATGTTCTCTTGAGCGGCCATCATGCCCAGATAGAAGCCTGGCGCCAATCCCAGATCAAAAAACCTTAATCACGGCTGCTTTTCAGCAACTTATTAAGAGGCTGAATCAGCCTAGGCTTATTTAAGTGATGTCTGATGATCGGTAGTTCGTTACCGGTTTCATTATCTGATTGGTGATTCGGCACTGCTTGTTGGAGGCTGGTTGAATTGCCGGCTGACTGGAGCTTTGAAGTGGACTTTGGTGAGGTTGATGATAAGTTATCAGGCTGGGTGGTTACCTGATTGGCGGGGGTCTGTGTGAGATTAGGGGTTGATAAGTCGCTTGCTGTTGGGGTGACATTTTCTGTTTTCACAGCCCTGGTGTTGACGACAGTAGACGAAGTATTGTGCGTGTGCATGAAGATAAAACTGAAACAGAACAGGCCCGCTGCTACCAGGGGTAAGCCTAACATGTACCGGTGACTGGCTTGTAAATCATTAGAAGCATTAATAACGTATCTGGACAAAATATCTCCTTAGACTGGTTTAAAATTCATAAATTAGTTGGTGGATAGTTAAAATATATATTATGTTAAAAAGCTCGTAAGTTAGATTTCTGACACCTGTCATAGGACTTTGGGGAATTATAAGGGCAACCTTATGACTGAAACATAGTGGCTGGTCCGCAAAGCCTGGACCAAAGCGCTGGCAATCGAGCGGTCATCTTCCACCAATAAGACGCGTGGTGAGGCGTGCATGACGCCAATTATCAGATACAAATATTAAACTGCAATAAAATATAACAAATTGTTAATAAATAAAATTTTATTTTGTAGTTTGTTTTAGTATAAGCAATTTACTTAGCACTTTCAAACCGGCGTTCGACCTCTGGCCAGTTGACGACATGCCACCAGGCCTTGATATAGTCACCGCGATTGTAAGTGTAATCCAGGTAATAGGCATGTTCCCAGACATCCAAGCCCAGGATCGGTTCAGTACCACCGTTATTCAAAGGTGAATCTTGATTAGGCGTAGTTACGATTGACAGATCCGGCTGCAGCCAGGCCCAGCCGCTGCCGAACACGCCCAAGGCTTTTTCGCCGAAAGCATCCATGAAACCCTGGAAATCCTTATACTTGTCCCTTAAGCCATCAGCCAGCTTACCGCTCGGTTCCGCGCCATCGCCTGGCGCCATCCATTGCCAGAACTGGGTATGGTTATAGTGTCCGCCACCATGGTTACGCACAGCCGTCCGGATTTCTTCCGGCACATTATCCAGATTACTGATTAATTCTTCTACGGATTTAGTCTGCAACTCAGGCGCTTTCTCCAGTGCTGTATTCAGCTTGTCTACATAGGTCTGGTGGTGCTTGCTGTGATGCAGCTCCATGATATCTTTGCTGATGTACTTGCCCAATGCATCATAGCCATAAGGCAAGTCAGGTAATTTAAACATCACTCCTCCTTACTAATGAATATAATATTTTAAACCCTAATTTAAAGCCAGCCGGTGACAATTTTAACAGATGAAGATTACTTAAAAATCTTGCCAAGCCCTGCTATAATTAATGGTCTGATAATTCGCGAAGGAGCTAGTATGAATTTTGAATCTTCACCAAATCCTGATAGGCAAATTCCCGACGAAGAAGCTGAACCTGGACTTGACCTTGATCAACGACGTCCACATATACCCGACCCAGAAGCCGACGATATGATCAGTGAAGGTGGTGCCGTCTGGCCAGATTCCAAGGAAATTGATCCTCAGGAAATTGAAGGTCTTTCCGAAGCTGCCTGAGGCTAGTCTCTAACACTCAACCTCATCTAACTCTGTTATCATAAGAGCTATGCCGCGTCAGAAGTTGTCGGAGTACCGCGCCAAACGCATTATTTATTATGAGCTTGGCTTAACCTACAAAGGCTGGTCAATTGACGCCCAGGCGCCTCTAACCGAGCAGCTCAAAGGGTTGGTAGGAAGTAGCGGTTTATTCGTCGTTAAGGTTGACGAAGGTATCAAAGGCCGTTTCAAGCGCGGTCTGGTCAAGCTTGGGGTCAAATCTGATGAACTTAGTGCAGCTATCAAAGAACTGGCTGCGCAAGGTTACCGCTGGCAGATCATCGAGCCGCAAGCTGACCATAACTCGGCTGATGAGCGCTACGCCAGCCTGCAATCCGACCGCGCTGGCCTGGCACTAAAGTACAGTATCAGCGGCGGCGTTGACGTTGAACAGCACGCCGACACGATCAAAGAAGTCCATCTGGATGACAAGACCGATTGGCAGAAACTGGTCGACCAAACTGGTTTCAGCAGCGGGCAACTGCAGAAACTGGCCAAGGTTTTTAAGGATAATTATTTTACTTTCCTGGAAATAAATCCTTATTTGGTAGGAAAAGCCGGTTTGCAGATTCTGGATGCCGCGGTTGAAGTCGATGACACTGCAGCTTTTTTTGTCGATAGCTGGCGTCCAACCGACTTCCGCCAACATACCGGACATGACTTAACGCCTCAAGAATTGAGGATCCAAAAACTGGATGCCAAGTC
>CAZCXO010000022.1:0-8582 GCA_964502645.1 uncultured Candidatus Saccharibacteria bacterium | reverse complement strand
CGCCATTGACGTCCCAGTAAAGCTCGTCATGGTCCTGATAAAAGCTGATGACGTTACGTAAGGTGTAGTCAATGGTGTAAGCTTGCGGACCGGTCACAGTCCGGTTGGGGTCGCCGATCTTAAGTACGGTGTTGCCGTTTGAGCCATAGGTAGTGTACTGGCTGGGCGCACCACTGTTGGAAGTGATGGTGTTAACGTGTAATTGAAGTGAATGGCGCTTGTAATCATTGGGAATAGCCCGCAGGATGCCATGGTTAAAATCTGTGAAGTTGACGTTGAGGTGCTCGATGATGTGGAGCTCACCCTGCGGGTCGGCTCGGCTCAAGGTTTCATCAGCAGTAAAATTGGTTACGGTGAAGTCGTTGACGTCGGCCCTGGCGGCACCGGGCAACACTATAATTGCCAACCCGATGAGTGTGGCTAGGATCGTGCGTAATCTCATGGCTATGATCGGCTTATTTGGCTGACCAGGTCTTCGAGCAATTTGGCGACTTCTTTATCGGTCAGGGTGCGGTTTGCACCAGTGACAGTGACTCGGAAAGTGAAATGCCGGCTGGCTTTTGCGTCATCAGGCTGGTAAATATCAAGCGGTTCAACTTGAAGCTGGCTATCATCCGGGGCATTGGCCTTAAGTGTTGCTTTGACTTTACTTTCAACCTCTTGATAAGAAGTGTCGGCTGGGAGATTGATAGTGACGTCCTGTTTGACGCTTGGGAAGCGTGACAACAGCTGATAGTCAGCTTTGGCCAGAACTGACTGCAGAACGGTGGTGTCGACTTCGAAACCAGCCGTGAAGCAGGGTAGCTTGAGAGCTTGGCGGACACTGGCTTTGAACTCGCCGATGATCCCCAGGAAATCCCCATCTTTGATTGAGACTAAGGCAGTCCGATTCAAGTCATAAGGCTGGACGACCGGATATTGTTTCATGTCGTCGCCGACGGGTTTGAATTCCAGCGCGGCTGAGCCGGCCACGTATTGTAGATAGCGCTTAGCCTGGTAGTAGGCCGCACCATGGGGGTGCAGCTTGTCATTGGCGGTCACGACCAGACCTGTGAACTCGAACTCACCGGGCAGACCGTCCTTATCCTTTTGATCGAGACTGTGCGTCTTGCCACATTCGAACAAGGCGAACTGGTCGTAGCCGGCCTTGATATTGGCATGGACTTTCTCCAATAGGCTGGGCATCAGGCTAAGGCGGTAATATTGCAGCTCCGGACTTAGGGCATTGGAAATCTGGAAAGCCTTGGCCGGATCCTGGCCGACCTTGGTCATCAGGTCGCCGTGGACAAAGCTGTACGTCAGCACTTCGTTGGCGCCGGCCCGGCTCAGGCGGCTGCGAACCTTGGCTTTCAGTTCCAGCAGACTGTCACGGCGGGCCGGCGCCAGGTCATGTCGCGGCAGTTCCTGCGGCAGGTGGTCATAGCCATACAAGCGGCCGACTTCTTCGACCACATCTTCGCGTAGTTCGATATCAGTCCGCCAAAACGGCGCCGTCACGGTCAAATCATCACCATTAATCTCTACTTTGAATTCAACGTTCTCCAGGATTTTCTTCATCTCATCAGCTGACAACTTGATGCCCAAGCGTCGGTTGATGAAATCGGACGGCAGTTTGACCGGCGGATGGACAGAGCCGCGTTGTTTGGTAACATCATCCAGGTGATTGTCGTCAATCGGTTGGCCAGCAACCTTGCCGCCGGCTTGTTGACAGATGTCATCGGTAATTTTGGCCAGCACGACCAGATTCTGCAGCGGGCTCTGGCCTTTGGTGAAACGTGTGACTGCCTCCGTAAACAAGCCATGCCCCATGGCTGTGCGCCGTATCGAGTACATATCGAAGTTGGCGCATTCCAGAATAATGTTCTTGGTACCGGCGTCAACTTCGGTCTCGACACCGCCCATGACACCACCGATGCCAATCAGTTGTTTGTCAGTGGCGATCATAGCCGCTTCGGGGCGAGGTGTGATCTCCTTACCATTCAATAATTTGACCCTTTCATCCGGTTTGGGGTTGCGGATGACGATAGAGGCTTCGCTATTGCTTAGGGCTTTGACCTTATCATAGTCGTAAGCATGCAACGGTTGGCCAGTTTCCAGCATCCAGAAGTTAGTCAGATCGACGATGTTGTTGATCGGCCGGATACCAACCTCGCTAAGGACAATCTGCAACCAGACCGGACTCGGTTTGACTTCGACAGCACTGATGGTGATAGCTGTGAAGCGTGGAACTAGCTCTGGCAATTCATTATGAACGGTCAGTTTCAGTTCCACACCTTCATGGTTAGAAAACTCAGGATTCGATACATACCAATCAGGACTTTTGAACGGCAGTTGCTGGATGCCGGCGACTTCGCGGGCGAGGCCCATGATACCGAAGCAATCCGGCCGGTGCGTGAACATCTTATTTTCGATATCAATAATGGTCTCATCATCAAGCCGGTAAGCTGTCTTGAAGCCGGTGCCAGGCGAGGATTCGACGTCGACCTCCAGGATGCCGTCATGGCCGTCGCTGATGCCAAGTTCCTTGGCGCTGGCCAGCATGCCATTGCTTCTATGACCACGGATGGCGCGGGCTTCGAGTACGAATGGATCCTTACCTATCGTCTCGGGCACGGTAGTGCCGGGTGGCAGCCAGGCTGCCAGCATGCCGGCCTTGACGTTAGGGGCACCGCAAATTACTTGGACCAGCCCATCGGCCTCTCTTTCGACGTCTTTGACGGCCTTACCGTCATCAATCTTGCAGAGGCTAAGTTTATCAGCATCGGGTAACTTTTCGCAGGCTACAACTTTGACAATATAAATACCATCGAATCGTTCACCATAAGGTATTGCTGCGTCAACCGCTCCAAGCTGGGCACCTATCTTGGCCACCAAGGCATCGAGCCCATCCGGAACCAGATTCGGTACTTCATAATGCTCATTGGCAAAGCGGAGCTTGTTATAGCTGATTTTCATCGGAACTGCCTCAAGAAATCTAAGCGGCCAGAGTGGAAGTAGCGGACGTCCTCGATGCCATACTTCATCATCACCAGGCGGTCGATGCCGCCGCCCCAGGCAAAACCAGTGTACTTGTTGGTGTCGATGCCGGCTTCATGCAGTACTCGGGGATGGATCAGACCGCAGCCCAGCAGTTCGATCCATCCGGTTTGTGAGCAGACCGGACAACCTTTCTTCTCGCAGAACGGACAGCTCAGCATGAACTCGAACGATGGCTCAGTGAATGGGAAGTAGAATGGATTGGTCCTAACCTCTAGCGACTTGCCGTAATATTCCTGCAAAAAAGCTTTGAGCGTAGCGATCAGGTGGCCGGCATGGATGCCTTCATCAACGTAAACTCCCTCCAATTGATAGAAAGTGTGCTCATGGCGGGCATCAAGATCTTCGTTGCGGAAGACACGGCCGGGGATGACGGCCGCCAGCGGTTTGCCCTGATCTAGGCTGGGTTTGAGCTGCTGTAAGACGCGGTTCTGCATGGTCGAGGTGTGGGCCGGCGCGATCAGGGCCTGCCCCTGCTGGTCTGTCTGTGTGGTGACGAAGGTATCATAATCATCACGGGCCGGATGGCCTTCTGGGAAGTTCAGACTGCCGAACATATGGAAGTCATCATCAATCTCTCGAGACTCTACCGCCGTGAAGCCCATCCGATAAAAGATATCCAGAATCGCGGCCAGCTCGGTCATCAAGGGATGCTGGCTACCTTGTTTGGCCGGCAATAGATCCGGCCGCCTGTCAGCCGGTATATTGACAGCGAACGGCGCTGTGATGTCAATCGGCGACAGTGCTTCTTCCTGGTTCTGAGCCTTATTAAGCAGCTGGTTCAGCGCCTGCCTGAGAGCGTTGATCTCCTGGCCGAAGCCGGAGCGCTGCTCCGGCGGCAACGTCTTAAGCTGGTCGAACAAAGACCGCAGCTCAGCGCTACGCAGCACAGTTTTATCACCGGCACCGGCCCGCCGTTTCAACTCCTCAGCCAGCTTCTGGTCAATCATACCTTAAGAGTATTGTACCAGAGGTATCAGATAAATAGACGGCTATTAGTGTGACAAGTCCGGATTTTATTGGCTGCCACGTTATACTAATGCTTATGGCTGATGACAAGCTTCGGGAGCAGGCAGAAGCGGTGCTCAAGATGAACGACCGTGGTACTTATACTCAGCCGGCACACGGCCTGTACCCACATCAGTGGTTATGGGATAGCTGTTTCATAGCCATCGGTATGCGAAACTACGACATTGAGCGGGCCAAATCAGAATTGACCAGCCTTTTGAGAGGTCAGTGGCAGAACGGTATGTTGCCGAACATCATTTTCCGAGATGACCCGGAGTACCGGACCGACCGCAATCTCTGGCGCAGCTGGCTCAGCCCCTACGCGCCCGATGATGTTACAACCACCGGCATTACCCAGCCGCCGATGTTGGCAGAAGCCGTTGTTCGTATCGGCCAAAAATTAGCCTGGCCCGAGAGGCGCAGCTGGTACCGGCTGATGTATCCGGGATTGTTGGCTTATCATCAATGGCTATATCACGACCGCGATCCGCACAGCGAGGGCCTGATATTGCTGATTCATCCCTGGGAAACAGGACTCGACGGCACGCCGCCCTGGATCGCCGAGCTGCATGAGCACCGTCTACCGCTCTGGATCCGCCTGATTGAAAAACTACACTTCCAATGGCTAATCAGCCTGTTCCGCCGTGATACCAAATCGGTGCCCATGGACGAACGGTTGTCAGCCGTCGAGTCCGTCGCCATGTTCGACATCCAGCTGCGGCTGCGCCGCAAAGCCTACGACATCAACAAGATCCTGGACCACGCCCTGTTCACTATCGAAGATCTTAACTTTAATAGCATCTTCATCCGGGCCAACACGCATCTCAAGTCCATCGCCAAGGCCCTGCGGGTCGATCTGCCGGAAGACCTGGTCAAACGAATGAATAAGACCGAAAAAGCCTTTGAGGACCTCTGGGATCCCTATGCAGGACAGTATTATTCACGTGATTTCATCACTCATCGTCTGCTCAAGACACCGAGCTTGGCAACTCTTTTACCGCTCTACGCCGGCTGCATTGACAATGAACGGGCCGAGCAACTGGTTAAATTGTTGGAGAGCGAGCAGCAGTTCGGCACAGCCTATCCGGTACCAAGCGTGCCGCCCAGCTCATTCAGGTTCCATCCCAAGGCTTATTGGCAGGGACCATCATGGGTTAACACCAACTGGCTGATCATTGACGGCTTGAAACGGTATGGCTTCAAGGACCACGCGGCTGCCTTGACCGAAACCACGCTGGAAATGGTCAGTAAGAGCGGCTGCAGCGAATATTTCGATCCGTTGACAGGCGAAGCCGCCGGCGCCGATAACTTCTCCTGGACCGCCGCCCTCGTTATCGACCTACTTGAGAATCAATAATCAATCTTCGAGGCTCGGACGATCTAGTAGCTGGGGTTCGACAGTGGCTTCGGAGTCGGCGATTTTGACGATGTCACGGTCAATCTTGCCGAGTTCCTTATAAGTGGTGTTGAAGTGGCCGACGGTGGTGCCCAAGCTACTGCCCAGCTTTTGCATGTAGCCGTTGTGGGCGATGAGGTGCTTTTGGAGTTGCTCGATGTTCTTGCGGATCTTTTCGGTGTCGCGGTGGATCTCGATGGAACGCAGGCCCTGCATGATAGTCTGCAGCATGGCAGAAAGCGTACTGGGGCCGACGACAGTGACCTTTTTATCAGCAGCATATTGCATCAGGTTGCGGCCGCTAACGCCGCCCAACCCGACCTTGTTTGCTAACAAATCATAATAGATCGCTTCGCTGGGGATGAACATCAGGGCCTGGTCAAGTGTGCCCTTGCCAGGCTTGATATACTTGGCTGTCTCGTCAATCCGACGTTTGAGGTCTTCTTTGAAGGCCCTTTCCAGAGCCGGTTTATCTGCCTCCTTGGCTTCCAGCAATCGGTTGTAATTCTCCAAGGGGAACTTACTGTCCAATGGCAGCACCTTGTCGTCCAACTTGATGACAGCATCAACGACGAGACCTTCACTGATCGCGTACTGCAGCTGATAAGTCCCCGGCGGCAATGTGTTCTTAAGAATTTGGTCCAGATAGAATTCGCCGATGACGCCGCGTTGTTTGGGGTTCTGCAGGACATTCTGCAAGGTTTTCAGTTCAGCCGCGATATCACCGACGTTCTTGTTGGTGCCTTCCAGCTTGGTTAACTTTTCAGTAACTTGCTGCAGAATCTTGATGCTGGCAGCCGACTGCGAAGCCAATTGCTTGTTGCTGGCACCTAGTTGCTCGTTGAGTTGCTTTTGCAAACCGACCTGGAGTTGAGTCATATTCTTGTTAAGCTCTGTCAGATCAGCCTTGAGCATCAGGTTGGAACCGCTATCTGTTTTTAAATGCAGCTGCTGCCAAATCACGAAGCCGGCTAACAATAAACAAATAACGCCAAGGATTGTCACCGCCACTAACATACTTCTATTTTAGCAGCTTAAGCCTTGATGGTGACGGTGGTACCGACCTGAACCCACTGGTAGAGCCAGGCTGAGGCGCTGAGCGGCAGTTCGACGCAGCCATGCGAGGCGTTGGCGGAGTTGGGGTTGATGTGGCCGAAGTCGCTGTCAGCCCGCCAAGTGGCATCATGGAAGCCGTAAGTGCCATACTGATTGGTCAGAAACGGCAGCCAGTATTGGACGAAGTCGCTCCAGCTGCCGGTGCTATCTGTGCCGGTCAGAGTCTGGTCAGCCTGTTTGGCTGAGATGTGATAGGTGCCGATCGGCGTCTTGTCGGCCGCCAGATAGTCAATACCGGTCACAACTGGCGAGTCGTAGAGCACCTTATTACCCTGGCAGGCCCAGAAGTGACGCTGCTTGATGCTGACCAGGATGAATTGGCCCAGTTTGTTGCCGGCGCAGGGACCACTGTCAGATGTGGTCACGGCGTTAGATGATTGGTTATTCGAATTAATTACTGGCACAGGGCCAGAGTTTCCTCTGAGTAATGGCAAGAATATTAAAGCAGCCAGGATAAGCAGGGCGACGAAGATCCGGCCCCAGAACGGACGGTAGTGCGCCCGGATTGACGGCTTGGGCAGTTTGCCCGCTGCCGCCGTCCGGCTTTGCCTGGCCGAATGATAATACGAGTAACCCAGCAGGCTGCCGGGCCGGATGGTCTTGTTCTCAAGCGATGGGCTGTTCATAATGATCGCCTCAGGCGAATTACCAGTTTAGGCGGTTTTTTGTTTTTTGGCTGTATTTATTTTTATATAGCAGCCATATTATAGCACCGTTCCGATTTAAGCAAAACGGGTAACGATGAACATGAAGACCACGCCCAAGATTGTCAGGCCGATCGTCTGGTAGCTGGAGTGCTTGCTATGCGCCTCCGGCAGGATTTCGCTGGCACCGATATAAAGCAGGAAGCCGGCGAAAAAGCCCAGATAAATGACCAGGATGTTATCTGACACATGGAACAGCCGTGTACTGAGAACACCTAAGACCGGTGCTATGGCATCCAGTAGCAAGAAAAGAAAGGCTTTGCGCGATTTATTGTGGTTCAACAGCATCAGGTTCACGGTGTTCAACCCGTCAGTGAAATCATGCGAAATGACGGCGATAGCTACCGTGATACCGACCGTCGTACTGGCCTGGAAGCCCAGGCCGATGCCGACACCGTCCAAAAAGCTATGGCCGCTCAGCGCCAGGGCACTGGCCACGCCAACATGGGGATGCTTGTGGACTTCATATTCGGCCTCATGCGTGTTATGGATCAGGATGCTCTTTTCGATGATATGGAAAATCAGAAAGCCGCAGACCAGTGCGATCATCGCCCTTATCGGATCAAGTTTCTGTTCCTGGAGAATCCTGAAAATTTCCGGTAGCAGATCAAACGCCACCACGCCCAGCAACACTCCCGCCGTATAGCCCAAGAAACGATGCAGACGATGTCTGTACTTGAGGCCAGTCAGACCACCTGATAAGGTTGACAGAAAAGTCGCGAAGGATAGTAGCATCGGTGCCATACATCAAAAATAACTAACCCTATTACTAATTGCAAATTTGTCGCAATTTGTGCTATATTTGCGACCATGACTACCGCTAACCAATTGGGTTATAACCTCAAGGAGGCCGGTCACAGCCTGACCCGTTCGCGCCAGCTCGTATTCGACGCCCTTATCGATCAGGAGCCTCAGACCATGCAGCAACTGGTTACTGCCCTGGCCGGCCAAATAGACCGGGCCAGCGTTTATCGCACCATAAACCTGTTCGAGCAAATCGGCATCATCCAACGCCTGCAAATCGGCTGGAAGTACAAGCTAGAGCTAAGCGACAGCTTTCACCGCCATCACCACCACATGACCTGCCAGAGCTGCGGCCGGATCATCGCCTTCAAGGAGAGCGCGGAATTTGCTAAAAACCTAGTCGAAATCGTCCGGGCTAATGATTTTCTAATGAAAGGCCACCAGCTGGAAATCCAAGGTCTATGCTCAGACTGTGCCCAGTCATAAAATAAAGATTTATTTAATAATTAGAGTCTGCGTGAGTAATCATAAGACCCGGGACGAAATGCGCCCGGGTCGTTAGGAAGCCTCACACTTCC